>JAOZMU010000398.1 GCA_029934165.1 Bacteroidales bacterium | reverse complement strand
ATTTGGTTTACTCAAATATACAAAATTTGTCCAACTTTAGACGGGTAGCCGAATTACTTATACATTCATAATTCTTAACATTATATATTGTTCTTGTTTTACTTGTTAATTTTGCATTTTGCGGTTCTTTTTCTCCTTTGTAAAGGTAATATCCTTCACCTTTATAAACGTCAAAATGTTCATAAAGGTACGCTTTGTGCAATAAATCAATTTGTACGCCTATGAAATCTTTTTTTATTTTATCACCAACTTTACTTTTGAACGCACTCCACAACTTTTCAAATATTTTGTATTTCTCATCATCTTTCAAGTCAAACAACCTATCAACACAAATATCCGCTTTGGTGATTAAATGTTCTTGTTGTGAATTGTCTCGGTCTTTTTTGTTTTTCCAATATTGTGCATTAGAATAATTGTCCCAAAAATACATTCCTTCGCCAAGCCAATACTTATCTTTTGCATCAATAATTGGTTCATTGTCATTTACAAACCTAAGGCATCTTGGTTTATCATTGCTATGATAGCCTAATATTTTGTGGTTGCAGTTTGACATTTAACATCAATTAATTTTCAGTTATTAAACGGCTAAAATAGATTATTAAAAGTAAATTTACTAAAAAAAGCCCAATTTATAGTCTTTTTTAACAATTTGTCAAAAAATAAAGCATTCTATGTACAACCAATACAAAAACAATTCATTATCTTCTTTCTGCTTTTCCACATAATCAAACTCCTGCAATAGCTTGATTATAAATTCTGCTTTTCCTCGTTTGTGATATTTATTGCTATTACAGCCAAATTCGGTCAGAAAGCATTTATTGTATTCATTATCAGTAAATTAAATATTCCGTAATACGCCAAAATATTTGATTCTTTATGTTAAAATTGCCTTATTTTGTATAAATTCAGTCAAATTTTGCGCATTAAATCCAATAGGATGTAACATTACAGACTTTTATTGTGTTGTATATCATGCAATTAATAAAATCTGACCGAATTTGGCTGTAATAGATTTATTGTTAGTTTCATGGTGGTTTATTTTATGCGAAGGTATGAAAAAACATCCAAACAACACCATAGGTGTGTCATGTTTGTAGCCCTGAATGTAAATTCGGGGAAATAATGAAAATGACGAAACGAATGCCGTAGGTATGGTATGTTGTTGAATTGCATCAAAATAACGGTGGTTTACACCACCGTCTACAAACATGCCATCGCTACGCGATTAAGAAACTCTGCTTTTCCTCGTTTGTGATATTTATTGTTAGTTTCATGGTGGTTTATTTTATGCGAAGATACGAAAAAAACAGCCAATCAACACCGTAGGTGTGTCATGTTTGTAGCCCCGAATGTAAATTCGGGGAAATAATAAAAAATGACGAAACGAATGCCGTAGGTATGGTATTTTATTGAATTGCACCAAAAAATACGGTGGTTTACACCACTGTCTACAAACATATCATCGCTCTGCGATTGATAAACTCGTCTTTTCCTCGTTTGTGATATTTATTGTTAGCTTCATGGTGGTTTCGTTTTATGCGAAGGTATGAAAAAACATCCAAACAACACCATAGGTGTGTCATGTTTGTAGCCCTGAATGTAAATTCGGGGAAATAATGAAAATGACGAAACGAATGCCGTAGGTATGGTATGTTGTTGAATTGCATCAAAATAACGGTGGTTTACACCACCGTCTACAAACATGCCATCGCTACGCGATTAAGAAACTCTGCTTTTCCTCGTTTGTGATATTTATTGTTAGTGTTAATATTCAGACAGATAATAGCACTAAATACGCATCTATTTACTTTACCGTTACAACAAATTCTGTTCTCCTATTTTTTGCGCGTCCTCGTTTCGTGGCATTTGTTGCGACTGGTCGTGTTTCGCCAAAACCGTTGCAGTTGACTCTGTCGCCTTTTATACCGTTGATTATAAGATAATTTCGCACTGCTTTGGCACGTAGAATAGATAAAATCATATTACTTTTATCGTCGCCAACATTATCGGTGTGTCCGTTCAAAGATATTTTCAGTGATGAGTTTAAGGTCAAAAATTCGACAAAATTATTTAAGTTACCAATACTCAACGAGTCGAATTCTGCCGAATTTGTTTCAAAATAGATGTAATTTAATAAGATAACAGTTCCTATTTCGATTTTTTTCAGCTCGAAATCAAGCTCTTTTGGTGGATGGCTAAGGTCTTCATCAGAAGGTTTTATACGTATAGACTCGAAAAAATAACCGCGCTTTTTAACCGAGATAATAAACTCATCGTTTGGGTCGAGGACAGCAATTGCAACAGCGTATTGTCCCGTCTCTGGCTCGTATAACCCTTTGGTAATCTTCAAAGTACGCATATTTTGCACTTGTATATCTGTTGGGTTTATTTCTTCGTCGAGCTTATTGTCAATTTCTATTTCTCCTTTCACAAACAAGACAGGTTTTGGGCGTGCTTCTGCGTACAAATCGGCAGAATAAATATCCCACCCGCCTTTTCCTATTAGGCTATTCGATGAAAAAAATATTTTGATACCATTACTACTAACAACATACGCAACTTCATCTTTCTCTGTATTTATCGGAAATCCAAGATTTTTAGGTTTGCTCCACACGCCAAGTCCTTTGTACTGAGAATAATAAACATCATAGCCTCCCATTCCAAAGTATCCATCTGATGCGAAATAAAGAGTTTGACTGTCGGTGTGTATAAATGGTGTTTTTTCGTTGTTTGGCGTATTTATTAAAGGTCCGACATTTTTTGCTGGCATCCAATGTCCAGAAACATCTCTTTCTGAGTAATATATGTCGTAACCACCATATCCACCTTTTCTATCTGAGGCAAAATATAGTATTTTTCCATCGGCAGTTATCGAGGGCTGCGCTTCCCATGTTGAGCGATTATTTATATTGCTGCTTAATTTACGTAAGGCACTCCATTTACCGCCACCAAATTTTGTCCAGTAAATATCGCAATTTATGTAAGATGTCGATGCGATTCGTTCTCTGGCGCAAATTGTGATATACAATTCTTTGCTATTGAGTGTTATTGTTGCACCTCCTTGATTGCGCCCATCGTTGAATGGTGATGGCATAGATTTGCCTGCTGAGTATCGACTATTTCGTTTTGTCTTAGATGTCAGCCGTTTGCTATACTGAAATTTTTCGACAGCACTTATTTTTCCAGTATATTTCGAGCGTTGTTTGAATTGAGTTGTAAAAAGAAGCAGCTCACCATCTGGCGAAATGACAGGTAAAAACTCATCGTTTTTTGTGCAAACTCCCGAAAGTGCCTTGGGAGAAAAAGGGACAGGATTGTTGAGTAGTTTAAAATAAGCACGTGTTCGTGTAAGAAACTCATGGGTCATTTCTAATTCTTCGCAATTTTCAGTATTATGTTTTATGAAAATATCTAAATATTGTTGAGCCAAATCGTAGTTTTTGGCTATGTAGTTTTGTTTTCCTGCCCAAAAAAATGTCATCCATCGATTGAAAGTGGAATCAAGCTGAAATACCATGTCAAAATTTTCTTCTGCCAGAAGTTCGTATTCCTTTATTTTAATGTAATATTTTTCTACATCCATATAGCTGGTGGACAGTTGTTTAATTTTTTCTACATCTTCTGTAGTTTTTCGTGCAAACTCAACATTCAGAACACCCATATAGTAATACGGAGCGACAAAATCTGGGTTTGAAATTGTTGACATCTCAAATAAATCGTAGGCAATACGATTGTTAAGTTTTATTTGTTCAAGTGCTTGTTTGTAAAGGTCTTGCGCTTGAATGTAGCATACCGAATTTGTGTCTGTATTTTGTGCCGAAATTGGCTCAAAAGCACCAAACATAATGCAAAGCGCAATTGTTATGGCATTAGATTTGAAGTATATAGATTTGATTTTTAACACGTTGCGCAGTTTTTGAATTGTTTTTTACGAGGAAAATGACAATTATCTGATTATTAAAATAATAGTATTTATCTGCAAGTCTATTTATTTATCAGTGTTTGTTCATAAAATTTGATAGTTTTGTCAAACAGCTTGCTACAAAGGCGTTTTGCGGCAGGGATTGTAGTGGTAGCTTGCCGAAGTGGCTTGCGATTTTTGGCTGGCGGGGCAGAGCGACCGTAGGAAGCTCCTGCTCCGACATTGCCAAAAACGCAAGGCAC
>JAOZMU010000028.1 GCA_029934165.1 Bacteroidales bacterium | reverse complement strand
CTTACAAAAGTTCTTACGCTTTTTATTAACCTAAGTTGTTAATTCACAGCTTAAACGTTTCATAAAAAATAGGTCTTAGACCTTACTTGCATTTTTACGAGATTTCAAATGGTTTTCTCTATGTGTGCTTTTTTATTCATGAACTCCCGACTAACAAACATAAAAGCACAAGTGCTATTTATTCGGAGTTGTAAATAATTAAATTCCAAATTAATAACACTATAAAAGTGCCGTTTGCTTTTTATTCACCTACTTGTTTAATATATCTACTATAACTCTTACGGCTATTTTTACCCAGCGGTTATTCCGATTTTTCGTTCTTTTACTATCTCTGTTAGCTCTTTCTCAAAACGCAGGAATGGCTCTGATTTAAAATCCGAGAAATTCATTTGTTTAAAGTGGTTTATGATTCGTTTGTAATAGGTAGCCACCTCTTCAAAAGAGTCGAAACGGAAATCTGTATTGCACAGGTCGAGAACTTTGTATAACATATATTTTTGTCGTTCGATAGGAGAATAGCGGTCTGTTTTATCAAACGCATCTTGCTGAAGTATAACGTAATCCACAATTTCGCCTTTCCAATAAACTTGATGATAATCGACTGGAACTCCATCATCGCCAAGAATATTTATTTGCTCATAAGTTTCGTGTCCACGGATAAGAAAAGTTTTAATTTTCAGGACGTTTTCAATCCAATCGTGGGAAATTGTATTTTTTGCATAATCCTGAAATTCAGGATATTCAATGTATTTTGAATAACTGTCAATTGGGTCAATTGCCGGATAGCGTTTGCGGTCGGCGCGTTGTTGCGAAAGTGCATAAAAACAGCGTGCAGCTTTCTTAGTCGATTCTGTTACTGGCTCTTTCAGGTTTCCTCCAGCCGGAGAAACTGTCCCGATAAATGTAACAGAGCCGGTTTTTCCATTACTCAAATAGACGTATCCTGCACGTGCATAAAAAGTGGAAATAATTGCGGGTAAATCGACAGGGAAGGCATCTTGTCCGGGCAGTTCTTCCATTCTGTTCGACATTTCGCGTAGTGCTTGCGCCCAACGCGATGTAGAATCCGCCAACATAAGCACTTTTAATCCCATTGCACGATAATACTCAGCAATTGTCATCGCCGTGTAAACAGATGCTTCGCGAGCAGCAACAGGCATATTCGATGTGTTTGCTATAATTGTGGTTCGTTCAATCAGTTTGCGTCCTGTTCTTGGGTCATCTAATTCTGGGAACTCCGTAAAAATCTCTACAACCTCGTTTGCACGCTCGCCACATGCTGCCACAATAATAATATCGGCTTCGGCTTGTTTGGAAAGTGCGTGCTGAAGAACCGTTTTTCCGCTACCAAAGGGACCAGGAATAAACCCTGTACCTCCCTCAACAATAGGGTTTAAGGTGTCGATGGTTCGTACGCCTGTTTCCAGCAAACGAAACGGACGCGGTTTTTCGGTATATGCCTTGATTGGGACTTTGACCGCCCATTTTTGCACCATCGTAACCTCGTGTTTGTTGTTGTTTTTGTCCAACAAAACTGCTATTGTGTCGTTGATGCGGTAATGCCCTGATGGTACGAGAGTTACAATCTCATATTGGTCTTCGAGCTTAAACGGAACCATGGTTTTGTGCGCAACCCAGCCCTCTTCAACCTCGCCGAGCCAAGCACCCGCAGAAACCATATCACCCTCTTTAGCAATAGGTTTGAACTTCCAGAGCTTATCGTCTTCCAACGGGTTTGTATAGTCGCCTCGCTTCAAGAAAATTCCATCCATTTTATCGAGGTCGTTTTGCAGTCCATCGTAGTTTTTACTTAGCAGTCCGGGTCCCAAACTTACTTCGAGCATGTGTCCCGTAAATTCAACTGGCGTGTCAACTTGTAGTCCGCGCGTACTCTCAAAAACCTGTACATAAGCATCTTGCCCGATAATTTTAATGACCTCAGCCATCAGTCTAACACCGGGCATTTTGATGTAACAAATTTCGTTTTGCGCCACAGCACCGTCAACGGTAACGATAACTAAGTTGGCAATAATACCTGATACTTTTCCTGTTGTTGCCATAATATATATTGTGTTTGTTTTGTTCTTTAAAAATAAATAAAGCGATAAGATTTTCTTGGGCGTGATTTCGTTTCGCGCCATTCTCTTATAAAATCTTTTCTTGCATTTTTTAATTGAATTCTATTCAAATTTAAAAAGCGTATTGTCTCTGCTGCAATACTATCATTTTCGTCTAAAGTTTCTATTTTTCCATTCTCATAGTCAATTCGAAAAAAATCATCAAAGTTATATTCGTTTATATCTGGGCGTAATGGCTCTATTGTTGAATAATTTGTTTTAACCTTTCTGTTATTACATGCAAAACAAGCGGCATATAAGTTTGAATATTCAGCTTCCAGTTCAGGAAATTTTGTTTTCCCCTTAAAATGCTCTATTAACAAATTATCAATATCGCCCATATATGCATCACAATACGAACAGTATTTTTCTGAATTGTTTACTAAACAAGGCTTTACAGCTTTTTTAAATGCAGCATTATATTTAGTTAAACCTTCAATTGCTTTGCAAGGTTTTCTATTTTGCTTGTGCATTTTTTTTGTGTTTATTCAGTTGATATAATTCCTTGTCAACAATTCCCGCCAATTGCGAATTTATTTGACATAATTCATCTGCTATTTTTTTGAAATCTACATTCTCTAAAAGAGTAAAATCTTTTGTTTTGAATATTTTATTTCGCCACGATTTAAACTCAGTTAATTTTTCAGTGATTTTTTCACTATAAAAATTTTCGTTGAAATATAATTCATACAACGCCTCTAACGAATATCCCACAGGAATTTCTTCCGACCGTATTTTCTCGTCTTCAAGAACAAAAACTCTTTCTCCCTCTGCCGATTGCATCGCAACAACATTATGTGTAGAAAGGAAAAACTGAATGTTCGGAAATTCTTCTTTTAGCGTTCCTAAAAATGTTCGTTGCCAAGAAGGGTGCATGTGTTTGTCGAACTCGTCTATTATGATTGCGCCTCGGACATTTTTAAAAATATCTTTCAAAGGATAATCTTCTGTCATTAAGCGTTTTCTGGCTGCAAGAATCCTGAAAATTATATCCGTCAGCAAGGTTATGTAACTTCGGTAGCCTTCGCTGATTTGACTGAAATTTATAAATAGATTGTTCTCTTTGTCGTAAAACTTATAATGTGCGCCATCTAGCTTAAAAACAAACTGTTTTGCAGGGCTTGCTTTGAGAAAATCGTTTAACTTTTTGCAAATTAGTTTTTCAATATTTGATAACTCAGTTATTGCAGGTTCTTTTGAATACTCAACACGCAAACCTGCTGAAATTTCATAAAGGATTTTGGCAGGATTTGGCATATTTTCATAAGCTCCAACAAATAATGATTTTACATGTTTAGACTTGTAGTTTCCTTCAACCAAAACATCTTGTACGTCAAGCTCTTCTTTGTAAAGTGAGTTTTTCGAATATAAATTTTCTCCATAAGCTAAAACAAAATAGTTTTCTGGCAATTCTTTTTCAAAATTCTCTATTTTTTCAGGAATAATAGAACTTTCAAAAATTCTTTTTGCCTTTTCAAAGTTTTGCCATTTCAAATGGATTCTGGAATATCGTAAGCTATCTAGTTTTGCATCTATTTTTTTATTGATATAATCAGAAAGTGGAGCAACAAGTTTTAATTGTTCAAAGGCAAGACCTGTGGCTACTGCTTGTAACAAAGATGTTTTTCCTGCAGCATTTTTTCCTACTATTATATTTATATTACCTAAACCATCAAGATTTACTTTATCAAATAGTTTAAAGTTTTCTATTTCTATTTTTGTTATAAAATTATTTTCAGCATTGAATTTTTTAGCAATCTTCTTTTGAGTTTTTTTATTCTCAATATCAATTTCTTGTAATAATTCTACTCCGCCAAGCTCAATTAATAAATCACTTACAAACTCATCGCTAACTTTTATTTCGCCTTTTTTTAATAAATCACGTAAAATGGTATAAAAAAAGTATTCGTGATTGTATTTATTTTTTTTATGAAATACAACTTCTAACTTTTGCTTCTTGTTAACCTGAAAACATTTTAGCTTGTTATTTGCTTTTTCAAAAATGGTGTAGCATTTTTGAAAAGATTCATAATTACTTAAATTACTTTCATTGAATACATAAGCATACATCTTTGAATTTAAATCGTTTCGCACCTCTCTAGTTATTATTATAGAATTTGCTTCGTCAAATAAACCCCAGTTATATAACTTATGTTCAGAACCCCAAAATTCAGAAAGCGATTCAAGTATTTCATTTTGATCAATTCTATTTTCATTTGAAGCAAAATAGAAATTTTGTTTGTAAAAATTATTTCCGTGAATATTCAATTCCTTTAGTTTTTCAAAAGGTAATTTCGGAAAATTTTCAAGTTGTGTGTTTATTAATTCAAGAGAATCAAATTTATGTAAGTTTTTTATACACTCTTCAAGATATATATGTGCTTCGCCTTTAAAAGGAATATCATTAAAATAAAGACTTTTAAGGTTTTTAAATTTTGTCAAGCCAGAAAATATTTTTTCCGTAATATTATCCAAAATAGTTCCGTGAACATAAACATTTTCAACATTATCGAACTCCTCAAAAAAATCCACAAAATCGAAAAACGGGTGAAAAGAATATGCATCTTCTCCTAATTCGCCTTCTTTGAAAGTAATCATTCTCACAAAATTCCAAAAATCTGGCTTCCGTTCCTTTATTATCTCAACCGCTTTCCGAATCAGCTCTTGCTTGTTCATTGTGTTTAATATCAATTATTTACACCGTAAATTCTTCGGGAAATGTGTAGCTGTTACCCAGTTCATCAAGCAGACGTTGGAAAAGGTTGCGTCCTGTTTCGCGGTCGAGGGTTGCCCAACGTTCAACTATCTGTAATTTAAGCACAAAGCTCATCACACGTTCGATGGTAAAATAGTGAAAAAAAACTTTTTCGTCCAAGTAATCCCATCTAATTTCGTCGATAAATCGTTCCCGAGCTGTTATATCATTGTTTTCCCATTCTTGAACAATTTTTGTAACGTGCGGATTGTCAAACGATAAGCCAAAATCTTTTGCTGTGCTTTTTTTCAGTGCGTCCGTAATTTCGTTTTTGCCAATCAGTTGTGGAGCAATTTCCAAGTCGTGTTTTCGACAATTCAGCGCAGTAAGAATATTTTTCAGGTCGATGTCAAACTGAAACCATTCTGCCAGAAATTTATTTTTTGTCTTGTTGAGAGCAAAATCATTATACAACTCCGCCAACTGGTTTTCCCACGAACGCTTTTCAAATATCGGAATTTCAGCACGATACGCCGAAATAAAATTTTGCAAATACTCTTCAATTCCTTCCGAGTTCTTTAGTTTTTCTTCAATATCTTCTTTCGTATAATTCCCACCAGAAAGAAAGGCTGCTTTTTGTCCCAAAATGATGTTGAAAAAATTTCTATTGTCAACCGCCAGAAAAACAAGCTGTACCTCTTTGTAATCAGCAGGTTGCAAGTTTTCTTTAAGTTCTTCTTGAAATTCTTTTACAGAGGTCTGAATTTTAACATCGTCTGCAACAATATCCGGTAATCCGGCTACGAGGCAATAATACTCTTTTTTAAACATGCGCATAAAAGTCTGTAACTGAGTTGACTGTAATTGAATTTTGTGTGTTTATTTCTCGTTTTCGAAGAGCATCTTTTTTGTTCGCGGTCTGAGAAATTGTTTGAAAAAATTAATAAAATCATCGTCCGTAAAACTAATTATGTAGCTACCGTCCTTAGGTCCAATTCGGAAACCACTTTTTATCGTATTGTTGAAATTTATTTCGAGCCCATTATTAAGGAGTTGCTTAAATTTTTTCTTGAAAATCTTATCCATCTTTTCCGAGGCATCGGCAGGCAAACTTACAGTAGCGTCAATAGAACTGTCAGTAGTCCAGCGTATTACACATTTTTCGATAATATCTTTCACAAAAGCAGTATCATCGAGTGCCTGTTGTGTTGGCTTGTTTATTATACCAGTTATGATAAGTTCCGTAATTTGTTGTTTAAGAGCCATTAGAGCCTGTTTCGTACTCATCAAAATTTCCGATTCGATGGTCTTTTTGTGTCCCTCTGCTTCTTTTCGTGCTTCTTCGACAATCCGTTTTTGTTCGGCGAGTGCGTTGCTAATTATCTCATTGGCTTTATCTTCTGCCTCTGCGATGATTTTTTTTGCATCGTTGTTTGCCTTGCCAACACCCTCATCATAAATCTTTTCTGTAAGTTCTTGAAGTTTGTTTCGCATCTCTCTAAATTATTTATAGTTAGTTTTCTATATCAATGAAAAATACGCCAAAATAGGTGTTTTCGAGGCGTAAATTGTAGGCGAAAGATATTTTAATTATTTTGTAATGACAAATTGTAAACAGAAAAAATTACTTTTGATGATACTTTTAGTAAATATACAATAGTAAATGACACTTTTCAAGTTGTTATTGGCTTGAACTTTAACTACATACAATTAAATAAAAATAATACTACGTATTTAATCGGAAAACAAGGAAAAATGACAATAAAAAACACCATGAAAGAGATAGGAAACGAGTTTCTAAATACCGGAATCGGATGGATAATTGGGCTTATGGTTGCCAATTTTGTAAACTATTTTTTCACACAAAAAAGTTGGCGAAATCTTTGTGGGTTAGCTACCAAAAAAACCGCAGTAAGTGCTGATATGTTGATGATTATAGAATTTTTGGCAGAGGCAATAGTAGGCTTTCTTGTCCTTGTCCTGATAAATAAAATCATCGTAGTAAAAATTAGGCAACACTACGCACAGCACAACGAAAATGCTTCCAAAACAGGTAGTCCCTGCATAACAGTGTTGGTGTGATTATCAATGAGTTACAAAACTGGATAGGTTAACAAAAATTTCCAATTTAATTATTAATTTTCCATTACTAATCAAGTTGGAGATAAACTTTTGTGTAAATTTTTATTTTTCGCGTGCAACCATTTGTGCCTGAAACTTGTCTTTATAAAAACAACCTTTTTTTATATAAACTAAATCCTACAAATTATGAAACAAAAACATTACAACAAATTGCTTGTGGCAATGTTGCTGTGGCTTTTTACAACTCATAGTAGTATTGCCCAAACTGTTAACGCGGGTCCCGACCAACAGGTCTGCGGAACAGAAACGACACTCCAAGCCTCGGAAAATGGGGAGCTTTCGGGTGTTTGGACAATCATCGGTGGCAGTGCTATCATCGAAAACTCTACTTTTTATAACACCCGAATTTTTAATTTATCGCCCGGACAAAACGTTTTTCGTTGGACGGTAGAAGATGCTTTATATTCTCCATTTTATGACGATGTGGTTATTATCAGTAATATGCCAACTCAGGCTTTTGCTGGAAGCTACATGGATGTTTGTGAAAACAGTGTTTTTCTGCAAGCAAATCAACCTTTTATAGGATATGGTAGTTGGCAAGCTGTTAACACAAATGCCTATTTTGTCAACCCAGAAATACCAGCAACCGAAGTTGGTGATTTACAGGCAGGTGAAAATGTTTTTGTATGGAAAATAGATAATAATGGTTGTGTTTCGAGCGATACAATTATTATTACCTACAATAAGATAGATGTTTTTCTTGAGCCAGAACAAATAATTTGTAGCAGCACAGGCGAACTAATCGCCTCGCCACTTCCGGCTGGTGCTGTTGGAGCGTGGACTATCATCAATGGAAACGCTGTAATTGGCGATAACATGAGCGCAACAACTATTGTAACAAACTTACAACCAGGCGAAAACATTTTTGAATGGACAGTTGAACTAAACGGATGCACAAGAAGTGAACAAACGATGATTGTAAACGCAATGCCACCGATAACAAATGCTGGTCTTGATGTTGTAACTTGTGAAGATTTTGCGTATCTAAATGCCAATGTTCCAATGGAAGGCGTTGGGCATTGGGAAACTCTTGGCGGCTTTGCAGTACTTTCAAATCCTGAAGATCCACAGGCGTATGTCGAAAATTTGATGCCCGGGGAAAATACATTTAAGTGGGTAATAAATAATGATGGTTGTATGTCTTCTGATGAAGTTGTGCTTACGAACAATAGTTTTTCTGTCGAAGCAGGACAAGATTTCAGTATTTGTGATACTATCGCTAATTTACAAGCTGTTGCAACAGATGGAGATGGGTTTTGGTCTTTAATAAATGGAAATGCAATAATTGTAGATATTAATTTGCATAACACCGAAATAATAACTCATTCTGCTGGCGCACTTGCGTTTAGATGGTCGGTAACACGAAACGGCTGTACGAATCATGATGACGTATTTGTGATGAATAACAGAATCCCTGCCTTTGCTGGCGACGACCAAAACGTTTGCGGAAGAACCGCAATGTTGTCTGCAAACAGAACATGGATGTCTGATGGACAATGGTCTAAACTACGCGGTGATGGCGAAATTATTGACAATCAGATGCCAAATACGCAAGTAATCAACCTTGGAAACAATGTGAATGAATTTCGTTGGGCATTAAACACAAATGGTTGTATTACTTATGACGATGTAATTATTCGTACTGCTCCCGGACAAAACCTTACTGCTAATGCCGGAATGGATCAAACAATTTGTGCCGATTCGACAATATTGCAAGCCACTGCGCCAGCAATTGGTCAAGGACACTGGGCGGCAGCACATGGCGATGCCGAAATTGTAAACCCAGAAATGGCAACAACAAAAGTTCGGAAACTAAAATTTGGACCAAATGTTTTTCATTGGGTTGTCGAGAATTGGAATTGTCAAGTAGCTGACGATGTTGTTATCAACAACCAAGAAATGAAAGCCGAAACTTTCCCTGATTTCACAACATGCACCGAACATGTTGAGCTACGAGCAAACGATTTGTTTGAAGCACAAGGTTTGTGGACAACCAATGTTGCTGGAATTGAGATAGATAATCCGGAATTTCCTGAAACAATGGCGGGTCCGTTGCAAAACGGAATAAACACATTTACTTGGACTGTAACAACTGCTGCTTGCACCTCGTCGAGTATTTTGATAATAACTCATAATCAACCAACAACCAATGCTGGAGCCGACCAAACACTTTGCGTAGATTCTGTTATGCTTAGTGGTACTGCGCCACAACCGGGCGAATTTGGCAGTTGGTATATACACATGGGCGGCGGAAATATCCACACTCCAAATCAATATAACACCAAAGTAACCTATTTGGAGCCGGGCATAAATATTTTTGTGTGGGAAGTTTGGAATAACGAAGGTTGTTATGCCTTAGATGATGTTACGATAACTAACAACGGACCATCACCAGCAATAGCAATGGAAGATGTCCAAATTTGCGAAAATTCTGTTGTTCTCTATGCCAATGAACCTTATGTTGGAACAGGCAAATGGTCAATTACTTCTGGTGGTGGTGAAATTGACACTCCAAATGCAGCCGTTACTGAAGTTTTCAGCATAGTTGCAGGAAATAATATTTTCCAATGGACAACTTCGGTTGGCAACTCTGGATGCGAAAGTACTGACAATGTTATAGTTACTGTAAATTCTTTTGAAGCAAATGCAGGTACAGACATAACGGTTTGCGTAGATAATACAATTCTTTCTGCAACCGCCTCAACGCAAGGAACTGGAACATGGAGTGTTGTTGTAGGTAACGGAACATTTGCTTCGCAAAACAGCTATAACACCGCAGTTTCAAATCTATCTAATGGTATAAACGTATTTAAATGGACTGTTGCAGGAAATGGCTGTTATGCCGAAGATTTTGTAGAGGTTTTTTCTAACAAATTTGTTGTAGATGCCGGACCAGACCAAACAATAACCAGCAATGTTACAACGCTTGTCGGAACTATGCCATCTGCAGATGCGGAAGTATTGTGGACTGTAACAAGTGGCTATGGCGAATTTGTGTCTATGAATTCTCCGATGACGGAAGTACAAATGGTTGGTGTTGGTGTAAATACTTATGTTTGGACTGTAAATAAAGGCGGCTGTGTATTTAGTGATGCCGTAACCGTTACACGAGAAGATGCTTCGTTTGCAAACGCAGGAGAAGACATGATGACTTGTATGGACAACATCACGCTTTCTGCAAATACACCACCAATAGGCTATATTGGTTTTTGGCGTATTATTCAAGGCGAAGGAACAATACTTAATCCGCTGAACAAGAATACAAACGTTACTGGAATAGGGACTGGTGAAAATATTTTCCGTTGGAGATTACGAAAAAATGGTAGTGTTGTTGCATTTGACGATGTGAAGATAACCAACAATAGTGTAGTTGCTTATGCTGGCGAAGATATTATCAATGCTTGTAAGGGCGACATTCAATTATCGGCTAATTCTGTCGACCATGGAATTGGATATTGGTCAGTTACAGCCGGAAACCCCGAAATACACGATTCAAACAACAATAATTCGTTAGTATCAATCAATTATGCTGGTTCTGTAACATTAAATTGGACAATTGAAAATAACGGATGTACTTCTAATGATGACATTACAATAACTACTGTTGGCGATTTTGGAACAGGTATTACTACGACAGCTGATTTTACTGCATGTTCAAATAGCGAAACAATATCTGCTACACCTTCTGGCGGTACTTGGACAAAAACAGATGAAACAACGGCTGTAATTTTGACTCCAAACCAAGCCGAAACTAAAGTGCGTTATATTCCTAAAGGAAAAAGCTCATACAGATATTCGTATTTTGACGGAACTTGTACCACTTCGGCTGTTGTAGAAATTGACAACCAAACCACACCAACACCATTTGCAGGTTTAGACAAAACCACTTGCAATAGCGAAATTTTGCTACACGGCAGCAATCCTAAAGATGTAGGTTTCCGTTGGGAAGTTATAACAGGGTCTGATGACTTAGACCGATATGCACGCAACACAGTTGTTAGCGGATTAGTAGATGGTGTAAATATTTATGCTTATGTTTTAAATACGACATTTTGCGAAACAGGCGACACTATTATCATTACGCATCAGCCTATAAATGCGCAAATTATTACACAAGAAGAAATACTATGTAATAACAGCACCACTCTCGAAGCCCTAACACCTCCACTTGGAATAAACGGACAATGGCGAACAATTGTAGGCGGTGGAACAATTCTAACCCCTAACAGCAATACTACACAAGTGGATAATATTCCACGCGGTATGAATATTTATCAGTGGATAATTGAAGATAACGGATGTATGGATTTTAAAGAAGTTGCAATTACTAACGCAATGCCGGAAACTCCAAACGCAGGAGCAGACCAAAATGTGTGTGATTCAATTGTGGTTCTTGTCGGTAATGCACCAATGTATGGTTGGTCTGAGTGGTCAGCGGTAAGCGGTTCTGCACCAACAAACATAACTAATCCTAACTCTAACATTACTGAGGTAACAGGTCTTAGTCAAGGTGTGTATAAATTTACGTACACAATCACAAACAACTATGCCGGCACAATATGCGAAGCCTCGGATAGTGTCGTAATAACAAACTCTAACATTGGCTTTACGCTTTCTCAACACATGTACGAAGCTTGCGGCGAAATAACAATAGTAGAAACATCACCAACAGCAAATGGACAATGGCAGATACTTGGAGGAAGTGCCTTAATAGAAAATCCACAAGTTTTCAACACAACGTTCAGTAATTTGGGTTATGGTTACAATCATTTTATATGGACAACCAGCGAAAATGGCTGTATGGCAAGCGATGAAATAACAATAAACAATGCACAACCAAACATGGCATTTGCCGGACAAGACCAAGAAGTATGCGAAGATGTTGCATTTCTTAATGCAAACTTCCCTTGGATAGGCTCAGGAGAATGGAAAAACATTTTTGGAGCCGGAAACATTCACAACCCAACAGACCCAATGACTATTGTTGATGGACTGCAACAAGGAACAAATAAATTTGTTTGGACAATAAATAACGAAAACTGCACAAGTGCGGATACTGTTTTGATAATGAACAAACAAGTTTATGCTATGGTTGCTCCAAACATAACCATTTGCTCTGACAATGCACAACTTAACGCTACTCTTTCGAGTGGTTTGACTGGCGAATGGACTGTTTTCAGTGGATATTCAACTATCGAAAACCACAACGACCCACAAAGCAATGTCTTTGACCTTGGCTTTGGATTAAATAGTTTTGTTTGGACGGTTACAAACGGAATGTGTTCGGATTATGACATTTTGACAATCGAACGCGAAAGATTGCACGCCGAATTTGACCACCAAATTGATGGCAATTCTGTCAGTTTCTTTGGCGGTGCAAGTAGCTCAGGAACAATATCTTATAGCTGGAATTTTGACGATGGAACAACTTCTACACAACAAAACCCAACACACCTATTCCAACACGATGGCGTTTATAATGTTTGCCTATCTGTTTTCTCTGCAAGTGGCTGTCAAGGACAACATTGTATGGAAATTATAATAGGAGATAATTGCCAAACAAGTTTCGATTATGAAATTACAACAGACGGAAATATCCAATTCTCAGGCTATTCGCAAGGCACGCCAGACGAATGGTACTGGACATTTGGCGACGGCACGGTTTCAAACGAACAAAATCCCGTCCATGAATTTAACAATGCAAGAGTTTTTGATGTTTGTCTAAGCTCCTCAAACTCAACAACAGGATGTGCTTCGCAAAAGTGCGAGCCAGTTTTTGTTGGCAACCAATGTTATATCCAATCTGCGTTTAGCTATTATGTAGCAAACGACGGAGTTACAATCAACTTAGAAGATGAATCAGGTGGAGATATTTCGCATCGTTTCTGGACATTTGGAGATGGAGCAACTTCAACAACTTCAAACCCTACTCATACATATAACGCTCCCGGCTTCTATCTGATAACTCTTTCTGTGCGCGACTCTGCAAACAATTGCATGGATTTTTACAGCGACTTTGTGCTTGTGGGACAGGCAGATTGTGCTTCGGATTTTGATTATAATGTGCAGCAAAACAATAACGATACGGTTGCTTTTAACAACCTTTCTACTGGCGAAAACTTGATTTATTTCTGGGAATTTGGCGACGGAAATTTCTCTATCGAAGAAAGCCCTAAGCATAAATATCAAGACCATGGATTATATTCTGTTACATTAATTGTTAGCAACCCAAATCAAACCTGTTTTGATATTTCTTTTAAAGATGTGCAAGTTGGAACTGTTGACTGTAATGCCGAGTTTACATATTATGTTGATTCGATTACAAATACTGCATTCTTCCAATCGGAGTTAATGGGCACAGCATCAACCTTTTATTGGGAATTTGGCGACGGACAAACAGCAACCATGCCAAACCCAGTTCACCACTATATGCACCCAGGTTTCTATACAATTTCGCTTACTGTTTTCAACGACATAACAAATTGCATGGATACGTACTTTAGCGATGTAATTATCACAAACCAAGGAAATGATGTTTACGCAAACTTCATCCACCAATACGACCCAACAACAGGCGAAGTTCAGTTCTTCGACCGTTCGATGGGCAACGGATTGACATACTCTTGGAACTTTGATTTCAACAACGAAGGCTCTACAGATTCAAATCCGATTTTCACATACACAACAAATGGATTTTATAATGTTTGTTTAAGTGTCGAAGACCAAAACGGCGGACACGATATGCGTTGTAGAATTGTTCGGGCAGTACAACCAAACGGAAATGATTGTCATGCAGAATTTCAGTATGTCGTAGATTCATTAACAAAAACAATTTCTCTCATTGATGCTTCGTTTGGCGAAATAGACCAGTGGGAATGGAATGTTGGCGATGGAACAATCTACGAAAACATGCAAGAAGTGCAGCATACTTATGCAGACTCAGGACATTACGATGTTCGATTAGACATTTCAAACAGCACAACAGGTTGCCAAAGCACATATTTTGACGTTGTAAATGTTGGAGCAGAAGCAGGACTTGCAAGTGGGTTTATTTATGATGTGGATACGACAGGAAACTCAAAAGAAGGCTATCCGACCGACTTTGTTGGTGGCTCGTTTGGTAATCCATCAAGCGCATCGTGGAGCTACGGCGACAAATCTGAAGATGAAGGAACATTGACACCAACACACGTTTTTGCACAACCCGGTTTTTATGATGTTACGTTTACTATTGCAGACCCAATTACTGGACAAGAAAGTAGCACAACGAAACAAATTGAAATTAAGGATATTACAACAGGACTCGGAGAAACACAAACCGAAAAACCAGAACTGAGTATTTATCCGAATCCAGCAAAAAGTTTTGCAACAATAAACATGAAACTTGTAAAATCTGGAAAAGTTGAACTCTCAATATTCGATGCTAATGGTAAAAAACACAGCGTTTTAGTAAAAACTTATCGCACCGATGGAACATACAACTACACCATCGACGTTTCTAACCTGAAAAGCGGATTGTATTTCGTTGCCCTACAAACAAATGGTAACGTGATAACAAAACAATTTATCGTTACAAAATAACAAAACGAAAATTCCATTTTAAAGAAAAACCCTGCATCGGCAGGGTTTTTTGTTTTAACGGTGGTTACACCACCGCCTACAAACATGCCATCGCTCTGCGATTGGTAGATTCCATCAACACCGTAGGTGTGAAATGTTTGTAGCCCATTTGTTGGCAAACACGGTGGTTTACACCACCGCCTACAAACATGCCATCGCTCTGCGATTGGTAGATTCCATCAAC
>JAOZMU010000397.1 GCA_029934165.1 Bacteroidales bacterium | reverse complement strand
ACTACCTCAAAGATACAATATTATGTCGAATTATGCAACTTTTTTAACACTTTTTTGTATCTGCAACAACCTGATACTCAAGGTGTTATTGAAGTCAGAAACTTGAGTAATATTATATTCACTATCCAGAATAACAAAAAGAATTTTACATATATCCCCATTTATATAGTAGCCAGTGGCAATAAACTTGTCATTTTGCTGTGCAATTTCCCACAAACGATAATTATCAAATATAACAGTTTTAACCACCATACCACTGTCATTTATTTCAGATAGGCTTGATACATTTGTGTAATCTATTCCATTGTTATCGTATTCGATGTAACGAGCCAAAAGGATACAATTTCCGGTTTCAAGCTCAATCATGTCAGATGGTATTTCATTAAAGTCTTCCAAACCAATGATTTTCTTAAATGTAATCTGCGAAAAAGATAAATTAGATAAGATTATTAATATTAGTGCCAAAAATAGATTTTTCATAGGTATTTGTTTTTAAAAGCTATCTGTTTTTAAAAGAACAGATAGCTTTTATTAATTATTAATTTTTTCTAAAATAGTTTGTCTTACCTATTTTTATAAAATAATAGGTAAAAAATCTTGATAGACTTCCTTCTGCTCTTCGCAATATATCATATTGATACCTTGCAACCGCCCAGTTCTCAGGCACTTCATACCTTGAATTTAATATTCTTGCGTTATCATAAAGTTCTCGAACTTTTAGAGATTCTATACAAAGGCTAAACTCGGCAGATAAAGTGTCTAACAATAATGTATCTGAGCCTAATGGATATTGGTCTGCGAAACACTCAAGACCAGTATGAATATCCGTTAGATAATAATTAGGTTGTATTTGAACATAATTTAAACAAGTCTCTAATACTGTCATAAGATTTTTCTCAGGATGCGTCCCATCACAACGTCCACCATCACATTCACCTGCTCCGGTTTTCCAGTCGTAATACAAATCTGCCAATGGTCCTTGCGGAATTTTCTCTTCATTCTTCACAAATACATTAAAATAACACTTCATCATTCCGTCTTTATACTCAACATCGGCTACGCCATATTTTTTTGTTGTGTAGTCCAGTTTTGAGGCATAGCTGATTAGGTAGTCGTTCATGCTAACATAAGCATCAATTGCGCTTTGGTATGAAGTAGAACCGTTTGCAGTTGCAAAATCAATTGTAATGGAATCCATGATAATATCGGCATTCTCATAAACAGATGCTTCTTCGGTGATGCAATGTGTGTAGTTCAATGTAGCTTCTACTATCCAAACTGCATCATCTACCGAGACTTCGTCGTTAGATTTTGTCGGACTGTCAACATCTGCCTTAAAAGCCAAGATTTTTTCTAAGACACTTACGTCTGGGGTGTTTTCTGTTGGCATTAGGTCTTTTTCTTCGTCGCAAGAAAAAGTTGCAAAGATTGCAAAAATAATTACTGATAAAATTGAAATTTTTCTAAACATTTTACGTTTTTGTTTTAGAATTAAACATTTATTTGATTATTGCCCACTTCGCAAAATGGATTTAGAGGTGGGCTTTTTTTATTGCTTTGCGTATAGAGAGGCAACTGGGACTCCCTGTTTGGCTACGTGTCTTACACGAACAATACTAATTATTGTTACACTTTTTTGCCGTTGTTGTTTTTTTACGATTAAACATGGCGCAAACTTACATTTTACCGTTATAACTCGCAATAGGTATTTGTACCCAATAATTGATTTTAACGTTTGCTTAACAAACCTTACAGAGCATCATTACTGTCGGTGTATCTTCAAGCCATACCGACATGGTGTTAAAAATTCTTACTTTCAAGCAGAAGCCAATAATTAAGTACCCTTACAAAAGTTCTTACGCTTTTTATTAACATAAGTTGTTAATTCATACAGCTTAAACGTTTCATAAAAAATAGGTCTTAGACCTTAGTTTTTAATTTTCTTATTATAACGGATTTTGGTGAAAAATGTAAATCCGTGAAAATCAGTCTAATCCGTGTTCTAATTTATGCGATGATAGGAACACGGATTTTTCTAATTTTGAATAAAATATTTGCGATATAATAAACTGAAAATCAACAAATTGTAATTTCAACAAAAACCGTTATAATCAGTTAATTTTCAATTTTCAATTTTTAATTCGCAATTAATATATCTTTGCATTTTATTCAAAATAAAAAGTTACGTTAAAAATTATGTCGGATTTTAGCTCAATGAATAACGCAAAATACTCCCCTGCTAACAAAAAAAGCCAGAATAACAGTTCCAAGCAAATTGATGAAATCAATGCCGAATATGGTCGTATGCCACCACAAGCCGTTGAGCTTGAGGCTGCTGTCATTGGCGCATTGATGTTAGAACAAGGAACTATCATTGAGGTTGCAGATATTCTCAAACCAGATAGTTTTTACAAAGACGCACTAAAAACCATTTATAAAGCTATTTTGCGATTATCAGAACGCTACGAAGCCATAGATATTCTGACAGTTACCGAAGAGTTGCGCAAAACCGACGAACTCGAAGAAGTTGGCGGTCCCTATTACATCACCCAGCTAACCAGCCAAGTAGCATCGTCGGCACATATCGAGTTTCATGCCCGAATAATAGCCCAAAAATTTATTCAGCGCGAGCTTATCCGTGTCGCTTCCGAGATTCACGGACGAGCCTACGACCAAAGTATCGACGTCGACGATTTATTGGATTTCTCTGAACAAGAGTTATTTAAGATAGCATCTGGCAACATAAAAAAAGAGTCGCAACAAATAAACACAATCATCCAAGAAGCCATTCGGCAGATAGAAGAATCCGGCAAGCGCGAAGATGGTCTCAGCGGTGTGCCGTGCGGATTTACGGCACTCGACAGAATTACGATGGGCTGGCAACGGTCTGATTTAGTGATATTAGCAGCACGCCCATCAATGGGAAAAACAGCATTTTCGCTGACAATGATTCGCAACATTGCCGTCATGTACAAACAACCTGTTGCAATGTTTTCGCTCGAAATGTCCTGCGTACAACTCGTTAACAGACTGATAGTTAGCGAAACCGGATTGACTTCCGACAAAATAAAAACCGGAAAACTCGAAAACTACGAATGGGAACAACTCGAACATAAGATAAAAGACCTATCCGAAGCCCCAATTTTCATCGACGACACGCCAGCAATATCCATTTTCGAGCTACGCGCCAAATGTCGTCGCCTAAAAATTCAGCACGACATACAGATGGTCATCGTCGATTACCTGCAACTAATGTCCGGACCACCAGAAACCAAAGGAAGCCGCGAACAAGAAGTAAGCGCAATTTCGCGCGGGCTCAAAGCAATCGCAAAAGAGCTAGACATTCCAATCATTGCACTCTCGCAGTTGAACCGCTCCGTAGAAATGAGAGCCGGCGACAAACGCCCACAACTTTCCGACCTTCGAGAATCCGGCGCAATCGAGCAAGATGCTGATATTGTGATGTTTATCCATCGTCCTGAGCGATACGGAATAACCGAAGACGAAAACGGAAACTCAACAGTCGGAATTGCAGAAATCATGCTGGCAAAACACCGTAACGGGGCAATCGGCGATGTCCGTCTGCGTTTCATTGCAGAGCAAGCCAAGTTTACCGATTTAGATGAATCATCGCTAGACCCACTCGCGTCAGAATTTGGCGATGATGACGACAATGGAAGCGGAATGACTTTCAGTTCAAAAATGAATGACGAAGCAAAACCACAAGACAATTTGGCGGGAAATACTAATTTCGACAACGATGCACCTTTTTAAAATTTAGAACATAACTCGGGATACGCTTGGAGTCGAACCATGATTACATATTTTTCCAACAATCAATACAATATGTCTAAGTATTTTTTGGGCGGCTCGTGGGCTTTACGCTTGTAGTTGCCTTGTGCTTTGTGCTTGTGCCTTGCGTTTTTGGCAATGTCGGTACAGGAGCTTCCTTTGGTTGCTCTGCCAAAAATTAACTTGCATAAGTTGGAAAAAAGCAAAAACGTATCCTCTAAAACAATCGAAGACTGCGCTACAATCCTTGCCGCAAAACAGTTAATTCAGAAAGCATTGAAAATCAACATAATATTTTTTTGGGGTTAGTAAATTTTGTCCAAAGTCTAACTCAAGTTTCTGACTTCGCCCTTACAACTTGATATTTAACACATTGCAAA
>JAOZMU010000396.1 GCA_029934165.1 Bacteroidales bacterium | reverse complement strand
ACAACGGCAACTACAAGCGAAAAGCCCGCAAACCGCCCCAAAAAATAGTGAATTACAAATAATGCTTTTTTATGAACAAACTCTGTTTAGCTGTTGCGTTTGTCTCAAAGCATAATACAATAATATATTGTCTAAATTCTATTTTCGATGTTTTTTCTGTCTATCAACTTCTTACGCTCCCAAAAACGTAAAATCTATTGTAAGTACTCTTAGTAATGGAAAATTATTAATTTTCCATTACTAAGAGAGTTTAATTTGTGCGTTTTCTCATGTTCATAGCAAAAAAACAAACGCCAAAAATTAGTTGCCGTAGCAAAAACGGACGTTTTTTTAACTCTAAATTCTGACTTTTATCATGGTGTGTTATTTAACACATTGTTGAATGCGCTTTACAATCTAATATTCAATGGTTTAGACGAGAATTTTTTTTTTAAAATTTATCTGCTAAATCATTTTGTATTCTTAAAAATAAATTATTTTTGTTGGTGTTAAAACATCGTATTAAACTTTGTAAAAATAAAAAACGTTATGGAAGAAAAAGTAAAAATCTTTATGGATAAAGTTATCGCCAAAAACCAAGGCGAAGGCGAATTTATCCAAGCTGTACAAGAAGTTGCTGAGAGTCTTATTCCATTTATCGAAGAAAATCCTAAATACAAACAGGCAAAAATTCTTGACCGTCTCGTTGAGCCTGAAAGAGTTATTATGTTTCGTGTGCCATGGATGGACGAGAATAACGAAGTGCAAGTAAATCGTGGGTTTCGCGTAGAATTTAATAGCGCAATTGGTCCTTATAAAGGTGGGCTACGTTTTCACCCGAGTGTAACTCTTAGCGGATTGAAATTCTTAGGTTTCGAGCAAATTTTGAAAAACAGCCTTACTACACTTCCTATGGGCGGTGGTAAAGGTGGTTCTGATTTTAATCCTAAAGGAAAATCAGATAACGAAATTATGCGTTTTTGCCAAAGTTTCATGAGCGAGCTTTTCCGTCATATTGGTCCAAATACCGATGTGCCTGCTGGTGACATCGGAGTTGGTGGACGCGAAATTGGCTTCATGTTCGGACAATATAAAAGGCTAAGAAACGAATTTACTGGTGTTCTTACTGGTAAAGGAAGAGAATGGGGTGGAAGTATTCTACGTCCGGAAGCTACAGGTTTTGGAGTTGTGTATTATGCAGCCGAAATGTTGAAACTTCAAGGCGATGACCTTAAAGGTAAATTGGTATCAATTTCTGGTTTTGGTAATGTTGCTTGGGGTGCTGCTTTAAAGGCTACAGAATTAGGCGCGAAAGTTGTTACTATCTCTGGTCCTGATGGTTATATTTATGACGCAGACGGCATTGCTGGCGAAAAAATCGAATATATGCTTGATCTTCGCGCTTCAAACAACGATGTTGTTAAGCCTTATGCAGAAGAATTTGGAGCTGAGTTCCACGAAGGCAAACGCCCTTGGGAAGTAGCTGTCGATGTTGCCCTTCCTTGTGCAATCCAAAACGAATTGAACGGCGAAGATGCAAAGAAACTTGTTGATAATAATGTAACTTGTATTGTCGAAGGTGCAAATATGCCTTGTACTCCGGAAGCAATTGCGTTATTCCACGATAACAAAATAATGTTCAGTCCTGGGAAAGCGTCAAATGCTGGTGGTGTTGCCGTTTCTGGTCTTGAGATGAGCCAAAATTCGCTACGTTTCAGTTGGAAAGCTGAAGAAGTAGACGAAAAACTAAAACAAATCATGTGTGATATTCATGCTGCTTGCGCAAAATACGGAAAACGTGAAGACGGATATGTAGATTACGTAAAAGGTGCTAACATTGCGGGTTTCGTAAAAGTTGCTGACGCAATGCTTGCTCAAGGTCTTGTTTAAATAATTCATTTCTATTTCAAATAAAAAAAGGAGTCTTTGCGGGACTCCTTTTTTGTTTTAATTGTAGCAGCTTTATCTTCCTAAAAACTCTTGTAAGAGAGTTTGTCAGTACTTTTGAATGGGCTTTCAATAAATTTATCTATTCTTACAAGATTTTATGTGTAATCACACAAAATCGTGTAATTGCCTGATAGTTAGGCTGTAAAGTGTTTTCACTGGCTATGTATCAATGCCGGCTCGCTATAAAACTTCTGTAAAATCAATATATTTAGGGTGTTAAATTTGTAAAGGCTTGGAATTACGCTATATTTGCAAAGGAAACACACAAAGATAAGTTAGGTTTTACATATTAAAATTTTCATTATGAACAAAGCTCAATTAATTTCGCAAATTGCTGCAGAAGCAGATATGCCAAAAGCAGAAGCAAAAAAAGCATTAGACGCATTTATCGGTGCAGCATCAGAAGCACTTAAAGGTGGTGAAAAAGTAACTCTTGTAGGATTTGGAACTTTTTCTGTATCTGAAAGAGCAGCGCGAGTTGGACGCAACCCACAAACAGGTAAAGAAATTCAAATAGCAGCAAAAAATGTTGTGAAATTCAAACCTGGAACAGAATTGTCAGAGGGCGTTAACTTATAGTGCTGCTATTGAGTTACTTAATCTTAGAACAATATCTTAGGGATATTACACAAAAGGTTGTCAATTTACATTGGCAGCCTTTTGTTGTTTTAGCTAGTTTTGTAAAAACTTTAATTAACTCACTATCAGTTAAGTGCCATGCACTTTTTAATATTAAGACAAAGATTTACGATTTTGACTGAAAATCTGCAACAAACAGGTATAGGTTAATTTTATCTTCCCCAAAATTTACATCTCTAACGTAGTTGTCGGATGCAATACTCTAGTGCTTTCTGCCAGCTGTAAATATCTCTTGACCAGTTGCTTGCGTCAATTTTAAGTTAGTAACAAAATATGCCGTTTCATTGCTATGTTGTCCATTTTTTAGAATTGTCCGATCACGATTTATTGCTATAAAGCTCTGAATATTAGAGCTTTCCCATCGCAAGTCTAAGCACTCTACGTTCATCGTATATGCAAAACCCTTGCGAACCTCCAGGCGACCATGAGATTTTTCAGTTGTAGAATATTTATGTTTTGACAACCCGCTCTGTTGTAGGTTTTTACAATCCTCTAATAAGTGTTTTTGATTTGCTTTTACTGGCATAAAATACGTCCCTCCTTTTTCATTTATGGCTTCCATCAGCGGTGCTGCTGTATGCAAGGCATAAAGCGTAAAAGCCTGATTGTCAAGACTTTCTTGTTGCTGAAAATAGTCTTTGACGATTGTCTTTTCTGACTCTTTTCGAACCATTATAAAATCCTATAACCGCACTTTCGTTGTCTTGGTGATTTATCAGTTGCACAATATTTTCACTGCGTTTTTCGCCTGCCAATTTGTCTATTGTTCCGCGTAACTCCTTGCCGTCTATGGATTTCCAACACTTGGATTCATTTATTACAGTTTTACCGAAAAAGTCGTTGTTTGTTGAGCTAAACTCCTTGTAATCAATCAGATGTAAAATCCGACTAAACTGTTTGTAGCTAATACATTTGCCGAAATTTTCATTAAGTTTTTTCTCTAAATAACGGTATTCTTTTTTCATTTTGAGATGAATACTAAGATAATTCAAAGAGTCGGAACTTCTTAATATTGAATACATAAACAGCAGAATTACAAATGCCAAGTCATGTTTCTTGCCTCGATTATCTCGATTGTCGTGCACTTTTTTAAAACTCTGTGTAATAATCTTTAACTTTGATGTCAAATTCGTTCATATTTTATATTTATTTGGTTATCAGCTACAAATATATAAATTTTGAGCGAATTTTTTTATGAACAAACCCTGTGTATTCAGATCATTTCAAAAAATGGAACAAAACAGTGTTGATTATGTATTGACGTAATAATCACACAATTAGCACTTGCGAGAAAAACTCTCCCGATTTTTTCAGAATAAAAATTAAAAATATTATCTTTGCATTATAACAAAATTCAATAACAATGAAAATCCAAAATCCCGAAAATACAGACGAAATTTTAATTATTCCGAATCCAATTTATGACGTTGTTTTCAGATATTTAATGCAGGATAACAACAGTGCTTTGATAATTATTTCAACGCTGATAGGCGAAAACATAAAAACGCTTGAATTTCAGCCATTGACTCGTGCATTTAAAAAAACCGACGAAGATAATCTCAGCCAAAAAGAGAAACTGATAAACAGTCGTTTTGAAAAGGAGA
>JAOZMU010000395.1 GCA_029934165.1 Bacteroidales bacterium | reverse complement strand
TTGTTTTTATGAAAAAGACCATTATTTTTAGTTTTTCTAAATGCACTTTCCTAACAATCAAATACGCAACTTCTTGTCGCATACACGTAAAGCTACTGGCGGCGGTGTTTGGGCAGTGAGCGAAGCGAACAGCCCAAACACTCCAAACCACTGACGACCAATAGCATGCTGTGCAGTGTTATTTTTGTTCTGTTATCCACTCAAAAGCAGATTTGTAATTGCTAAACATTTTTGCAATAAAACCTGATTGTGTCTTTGAGTTATCATAATTCTCTTTTAGAGCTTGTGCTGATAGCTTTCCAAATATGCTAGAAGGCAATATTATTGCATTATATTTTATTCCTAAACGTTTCCAATTAGGAATTAAGTTGTCATTATTATATTCTTGAGCATCGTTTGCCATTATTTTCATATCACTAGTGTCGGAAATGATTTTTTTTGCCTTTGTTTTTCTTATAGCTGATACCATTTCTGTATCAAAAATCTTAATCACGTTGAGATTGATAAAACTACTAAGTTTACAAAATAATATACCATTACCACTGTCTTTAATTATAATTTGTTTATTTTCAAATAAAACGTTGTCATTCATAATGAGCAAATTTTAAATTTCTTATTTATTTATTTCTTCTACTGGAATGTAAGGTCCGTAGTATCCTAATTTGTTGATTTCTTCCAAGAAAGATGTTATTAATTCAGCTTGTCGCATTATTTTTGTAGCTTGCGATACAATTATCATAATCTCCTGTTTTTCTTTAATATTGGCATTGGAATAGGTTCTGTAATTTGTATCAATATACGAGATTAAATCTGGTGCCATAGCTACCGGACTTGATTTTTTATCTGACCATACTATTAAATTTTCATTAAGAGCTACTACTGTGAGTATGTCATTTTTGGTTTTAATAGTGATATTTAATGTGTCAAAACCTCCAGCATTTACTGTTTTTATTTCTTGAATTATACCTTTACCTATTAAATAAGACTGTCGATTATTTTTAAGTAAATAAGAATGAATTACTTCAAAAGGACTGTTTTTTTGTACTTTTGCACTATTTAGAGCTTCTCCAAGTTCTTTTGCCATTGTTACACAGCCAAGAGAACCTGTTTTTTTCATTTCTGCACCAGTCATTACAAAATTTGAAAACCCTGCAATTTGATTGAATTTTTGGTTCTCAATTATATTTCGAGCAAGACTATCAACTTTTACAACTCCCTCCGAAACGATATATTGAGTAGTACTATCAAGTTGGTCATTTGCAAATACTGCTGGCGAAGAACTAACACCACCAACTGCATAAGTTGTATTTTGCAATTTAGGTACAGAACGTGGCGTGCCTGTACAATCAACATAAGGCAAACCTGTAATGGCTGAAACAAGCATTGGTATTGTAATATTTACACTACCCGTTTCAACAGCTACTAAATAATCAATGTCTTTTCCAATTTTTTTTGATAATGTTTTGACAGAATTAACACTTGCATATTTGCACCAGTTAAGTGTAGCTTTTAAAGCATCAGGTGAACCAATCATTGCCGAAGATACAAGACAAGCATCATCAGGAATTGTTTCAGCTTGATGTAGAATAACGGCTTTTTTATCAGGTAGTTTTTTGGTATCCCAAATATTTTCAATCATATCATGAGTTTGCTCTACACTACCGCCACCACCACTTGCAAAGAAGCCTGCTCCTCTACAAATGTTCATCATATCCTGTTTTTCTAATTCAATTGTTTTATTCATAACAAAAATATTTTTTTCATTTAAAATTTAACTGAAATATTTATTCCTAAAATCCTGGGCTGCCCCGGCCATCTTAAATCGCCAAAAACTGCCCCTGTATATTCAACTGCGGCATATTCGCTTGAATAATTTTCGTTTAAAAGATTTTCAACAAATGCTTCAACTTTCCATTCTAATTTTGCTTTGTGAGTATAGCTGATATTGAGGTTGATAAAATCAGTTTCGGGTTGTATGTCCGAATTGTCGGGATGCCAGTATAGTTTTCCTCTGTGTTCGTATGCAGCACGCAGGAAAACGGAATTGGTTTTACCTATCGGAATTCTATATTGCAATGCTAAATTGGTATTATTCAAATTAATCTGAGGCGCATAATTCCCTTCAAAACTATTCCCGAAACTTTCAGGCACTGTAATTCCGTCTTTAAGTATTTCAGGGTTGATAAATCCAACAGAAGCATAAATATCAAAATTGTTGGTGATACGGAATTTAACATCTGCTTCTGCGCCAATGTTTCGTGTTTCGCCCATATTTACAATGATTTGTCCACCACCGTCTAATTCAACAAAAAATAACTGGGTATTCTGAATGGTGGTTACAAAAACATTTGTGTTAAAAATAAGCCGGTTGTTGAGCCAGTTTGTTTTTATTCCAATTTCGTAATTGTCCGAAAATTCGGCTTCGTACAATTCGGGGTATCTGATAACTGTCGGTGCATTGTATCCGCCACTACGGTATCCTCTGCTATAACTTACAAAAGCAAAAATATTTTCATTTACCTGCTGCGATATATTTACTTTTGGCTGTATCTGGTTAAATGTGTGTTCTCTTGTTGTTGAAGTTTTTAAATCGGTTTGTTTCCGTATATCGTTGTCGTATCGCAATCCTAATGCAAATTCTGTTTGTGAGTTAAATTTATAGCTTGCCTGACCGAAAAAAGCAAGTGTTGTATTTTGGTTTTCTTCTTCGGCATCAATTAGCGGATATAGTATTTCGTTAGCCAAATCGGTTTGTGGTAATCCAAAAACACCGGCTAAAATACCTGCCGAACTAAGCGAGCCTAATGTTTTTACTTTTCTAGTATCGGTTTGATAAAATGCACCTAAAACCCAGTTGAAATGTTCATTTATGTTTGATGTTAAGCGTAGTTCTTGATTTATGGCATCTGACTTTAAAGTTTGTTCTTGCAATAATTCTCGTAAAGGTGAAAAATCGAGGTCGCCGGAATAATCGTAACCAATTTTGCTAAATGCTGTGGAAGATGTTAATCGAGCAAAAGGTAGTGCAAGGTTTAGGCGTAATGACACATCGGCTACTTGTCGCTCAGAAATTCCAAGTTCGTCGCCAATTGGTTTTAAAGAAGTATTTTCTGCGTTCATTACTTCTGTTATTCCATTTGCAGCTCCCAAGTTAGTCAGCAATTCTGAATTTCCAAGTGCATAATAAGTTGCACCACCTTCGGTATCTGTGTAGTTTCCAACAATATCTGCAACAAAATTATCTGTAATATTAAATGTTAATTGTCCTCTAACAGATTTATTGTTATAAAAATCAACTTTTTCTTTCAGAAAGTCATTCTCAATTAAACCTTTACTGTCTTTGTAAGCCGCAGATATGCGGTACAATAGTTTTTCTTTCACTATACTTCCGCTGCTCCCGAGTACGGTATTGAAAGTATTACCACTTGCATATCCTGTTCGTAAAAAATGACTATACCTGTTGGTTGGCTTTTTTGTTGTAATATTTAAGGCTCCACCTATTGCATTTCGCCCGTAAAGTGCGCCCTGCGGTCCTTTCACCAGTTCCATTTGTTCAATATCAAACATTTCCACGTCTAGCATACTTGGGTTGGGGACATTAATACCGTCAATAACTATGGCAACGGGTGCTTCTGCATTTTTAAGTTGTGTTATCCCACGTACCGTAAGGCTGTTTGTGCCAATGTTTTGACGACTTACAAGTGTTGCATTAGGAATGCTGTTCACAAAATCGGTAATGCCTTCAATTCCAGCATTTTCAATGTCTTCCGACCCAAAAGCAGATATTGCTTCGGGTATAGATTGAAGATTTTCAATTCGCCGACGGGCAAGAGTTGTTGCCGTAGCAAATCCTCTTATTTGTATTTCTGCAAGTTCTGTACTTTCTTCTTGTAACTCAATATTTATCAGTGTTTTTCCATTTAATACAATGGTTTGTGTTTTTGCACCTATAAACTTAAAAATAATACTATCGGTATTTTGCGGAATTGTAAGTTCGTAAAAACCTTCCGAATTACTTGCTGTACCAATAGTTGTATTTTTTACAAAAACACTTACTCCTGGAACTCTTGCTCCGTCCATCGTAATTTGCCCTTGAATGGTTTTGTCTTGTCCAAATGTTACTAGCGTTACTAATAACATCATAATCATTAAATTAATCTTTTTCATTTTTTATTT
>JAOZMU010000394.1 GCA_029934165.1 Bacteroidales bacterium | reverse complement strand
CACGTAAAGTACTGGTAATAAGTACAAAAAGTGGTTTTCTTAGAGGCACTACTTAATTAGTAATAGGAATTTGTTGCTTTGTCAATAGCGGTTTGAAATGTCGATGGCTACATAGGCGTTTTGCGGCAGGGATTGTAGCGGTAGCTTGCCGAAGGGGGCTGGCGCTTTTTGGCTGGCGGGGCAGAGCGACCGTAGGAAGCTCCTGCACAGACATTGCCAAAAAAGCCAGACACAAGGCAACTACAAGCGAAAAGCCCGAAGCCGCCCTGAAATTTCGGATTTGTAAGTGTTTCTATTTGTCTTGCTTTTTAATGGCTGTAATTTTTACTTTTGTGTTTGGCTCTATGTCCTCGATGATTGCATAGCCATTTTCATCGGATTTTGTTTCGACTTTTTTTCCAGCGTATTCGACTGTTATGTCGGCGTTTGGGATTATTTTATCGTCTTTGTCCACAACTTTTATTCTCATAGGAGTAAGTTTTGGTTTCTCTATTGGAGGGGGTGGGGTGATTTCTGGCTGAGGGACTTCTATTATTATATTGTATAATGGTTTCTCTTTTTTGCAGATAAAACTGGTTTGATTAATCTTTCTATCTTCCTTTTCTTTTACGAAGACTTCGGATTCTACTTTTACCTTGGGTATTGTCATTTGACCGTTTGTATCGGTTGTAAGCGGAATTTCATCGCCATCCAAAATAAGTGTAAACGGCTCATTTGCAACAATTTCGTTTGTCGAAGTTTTTACCTGAAAGAGCATATCTGATTTCAAAGGTACTTTGAAAATGTAGTTTCCTCGCTCGTAGCAAGTGTATCGCGAATGTCCTATTTGTGTTTCTTTTTCGATTTGGTAGGCTACGATGATTGAATCTACTTTTACTTTTGGAATTGTAAATTTTCCATTTGCGTCTGATTTGTATAATTCTTTTCGTCCTTCGTACTCGACATGAACTGTCTCGAAAGTTGCGATAGTCTCATCGGTGTATTGAACATCTATAAGAACTGGAACTCTTTTTACGTTTATAAAGGCTTGAATGATACCCTTTTCGCCGCCCGGAACATCGGATAAAAAGCCCCATTGCATTAATACTATTTGATCGCCTGAAGTTGTTTTGATTATACAAATATCCCTGACATTTGGTATTTCGATACATTTTTCAAGAATATCAATTAATGATTGGTCTTGGTATGTTTTGGCTGCCAGAAACAGTTTTTTTATTCGGGTACTTAATAATTCTTGAGCGTCATTTTGCTCAATTTCAGATAGTTGTTTGTAGTTAATTATTTGTCCCTCGTACTCGGTCATCCATGTTATGCGATTGCCAGACATGATAACTGGCTCGGCGAAAATTCTGTATTCGAGGTTTTCCGAGAATGTTCGTTTCAGTAGGTTATATCGGCTTTTCGAGCTATCGACACTGCCTAGTGCATAGCGCACGTCCATTAATTCTTTTGTTGCGATTGGATTCATATCTATATGTTTAATTTTTTGTTGATTACAAATTTATTTTGGGCAATTTACTGTGTAAACCCATTTTGTGCTGCGTGTTGGTCCGATTGTTTCGACGGTTATTAATTCTTGTCCTTCAAAGTCGATGGCGACAGTATCTGCGCCACTGACAGGATTTCCGGTTGTCCAGAGAAGATTGTTCTTTGACAAATCATTTACGCCGCCTTTGTATATATTTATTTGGTCTGGGATATTGTAAAGTTCGTAATAGAATTCGAATTTTCCTGAAACTTTTCCAAGCTCATAAACCTTTATTGTGGTCCCGAAACCGCCAGATTCTGTTTCTGCTCCACATGGTTTAGGGATTTCGTCAATATCCTCGTCGTTTTGTTCGGAGGCTTCAGGATAAATTTCGATAATTCTATTTATATTGTATATGAATGATATTTTCTTAATTTTATAAGTTCCAACGTCCACTGTCAAAGCGATTTCCTTTCCTTGCACGCTGTCAAAAACTACGATTCCACTATCATTTGACAATTCGTTATATTCTTTATTGACAAAAACTGCTTTTACTTTTGCCTTCTTTATTCTATCTTTAGTAAGACCATCTATTATGGTGATTTTGTGAGAGTTATCGACAACTATTACTTCGTCATTTCGTGTCATAAAATAATATGCCAATAATGCTAAAAGAAGTAAAATCAAAAGACACCACCACCAACAGTTTCGGCGAGGAACTAATTTTATTACGAAGTTTTCTTCGATATTACGGGCTACATATTTCTGAGTAAAATTTTGTTTTCCGTGTTTAATGAAAACATCGACCGTCGCTCCTTTTTTTATATTACTTAATCTTAATTTACCGTTTGCATCTGTAAATTCAATATTCTTTTCATCTAAAACAGAATAAGTTAGCCGGACATTCTCTATTTTTTCATCGTTTTTATCGACGACAAGAAAGTTCATAGCGCAACTTTCTACCTGCTCTATAACAGGTGAAGTTGGTTTGGCGATTGGCGGCGGAGGTGGAGGCGCGACAACTTTGCGTTTCCCGATGATTACGTTCTCGTTATTTTCCGATGAGGCATCGAACGACTGGCTCACAACAGACTTGTTGCCAATTATTTGTTCGACTGTTACAGTTTCGCCAATTAAAACATTATTGACAACAAAATTTCCAGCCGAATCTGTTTTTAACTTTATCTTGTTTCCGCCCGACGAAATAATTAGGTCGGCATTTGCAATTGGCTTGCCTTTGTCGTCCACCAGAATAAATTTCATGTCCACGAAAAGCGAATTTCCGACAATGATGTATTCCTTTTTATTGCGCTCGATTACGTGATTTGTGATTTTATCTTGAAATTCGGGCTGAAATGCTTTCATCTGAGTTCCTGGAACAAGAGAGCCTAAAAAAACATGACCTTTCGCATCGGTAATATACTGGTTTTGTGTGGTTTCCAGCGTTATATTCAATCGTGCGTTGGTTATAGCTTTTCCTGTTTTATCAACAAGGAGCGCGTGTCCGTCAATGGTTTTATATTTGCCCGAAAATAAATAAATGTCTTGCTGCGAACTTGCAAAAAACTGGGCTCGACTTTCAGGAATGCCCGGTTGATAGGCTTCGACAGGAAAACCATCTAGCACATTTTCCAAAATTGTTTCGCCGTTTTGGTCTGTGGTAGCTTCGATTTTTTCACTGCCTACATCGAAAACAATTTTTTGGTTTGGCATTATGTTTCCCGAAGAGTCAATCATTCGGAAACGCATATCGCATGTTGGCAGTTTGATGATGTAGGGATATTCGGAACGGTGGTCGCATGTAAACTGCTCTGTGTCAACCTTTTCGTTTGTGTCCGAATCGTATCGTCCTACTGCAAATTTTGTAAAAAAGCTCATCGACTCGATGTAAACACAGCCGTCTGAATCGGTTGTTGCATCTATCTGATAATCATCGTATTGGATAAATATTTTTTGTGCCGCAGCAATTTTTCCGTCAGAGAACGATACTTTGATTATTATTGGGGTTACTTTCAGAGGTATCAACCTCTCTATCAAGCCTTTGTCTGAGCCGTAATCGTCGAATGTGAAGCCCCACCGGATTATGACAAAATTTGTTAGACCGTTTGCAGCGCGAATGACGTAAATGTCATTATATTCTGGAATTTCGAGGCATGAATCGAAAACTTGAAACAAATCTGAGACGTTTACATTTCCGTCTTTGGTTTTGCTTTCTTTGATGTATTTTATAGCAGCGCGATATAAGTTATTTGCCTGAAATTTTAGTCGTCCTTTTGCAACTTCTTTTTCGCTGTCGGAAAGATTTACAAAGGGGATTATTTCGCCTTCGAAATCGGTGTACCATGTCAGAGAATCGCGTCTTTCGGCTGATGGTTCTGCAAAAAGGCGATACTCGTGATTTTCGTCAAATAGTTTACGTAGTTGGTGGTATCTTTTGATATTCTCGCTTGCGCCTTGTACGAAAACGGGACGAATTGTATCAATATTTGTTGTCTTAATTACTTGTTTCATAATCTATTGACTCTATTTGGTGTTCCGAAATTCCTGTTTTTTTGGGAACAAAGGTTTTTCTTTGCTGTTTGGATTGTGAAAGATACTGTAAAAAAAACATATCGGGAAATTTTATTGGCTCGAAATTTTGCTGTGTCTTAATAATAAGGTCTAAGACTGGGATGTTAATAATTGATTATTTTGTACCCTATATGTTT
>JAOZMU010000027.1 GCA_029934165.1 Bacteroidales bacterium | reverse complement strand
AGGTAGTAAGGCGTTTAAAAAAACAATTAGAAAATCCAGACGAAATTAAATATATTAAAGAACGCACAGAATATATTGAAAAAATACAACGATACGAAGACGGATTAAAACATCATGCTGCAATTGAAGCAAGAATTGAAGCAGAGCAAATTGTAGAACAAGAGATTAAAAACATAAAACAAAAATTGAATCAAGCAGAAAAAAGAGAAAAACAAGCAGAAGAAGAAAAAAAGCAAGCTCGCTTAAAAACAAAAATAATTATACTTCAACACGTTGGGAGAAAGAGTAAAGAAGAAATTTCTGTTATCCTGAAAATTAGTATTGAGAAAATAGAGAAAATACTAAAAACAGATTAACGAAAGATTGCAGGATACAAAGAAACACCATAAAAACAGATGCTAACGCTACCTAGTTTGCGACAAAAAGTTGCGTATTCAACTATTATACTGTTAGTTACAAAGGTATAAAATGAACTTGACATAACCAAATATTCTGCTATTTGTACCATACCACAATAGCCAATTGATAGTACAGCCATTCGTTGGTAAACGATTATATTTTGAAACAAATCATGGGAATTTTATATATCAACAGAAATGACAAGGTTAGAAAAATAAATAAAACTATGGATAATTTACACGAAGAGATAGAAATAAATCAAGAAGAGCTTGAAGGTCAAGAAGAAAACCAAACAGAGGAACTATTTGAGCATCACAGGTTTACGGTTGATAAAGGGCAGAGTGCGCTGCGGATAGATAAATTTTTATTCGATAAATTAACTCAAACTTCTCGAAACAAAATTCAAGAAGCTGCCGCCGCCGGAAACATCATGGTAAGAGATAAGCCCGTAAAATCGAGCTATAAAGTTCAGCCTTATGATGTGATAACCATTATGTTATCGTTTCCGCCACGAAAAATTGAGATTCTTCCTGAGGACATTCCGATTGATATTATTTACGAGGACGAATCTGTTATAGTTCTAAATAAAAAGCCGGGGTTAGTAGTTCACCCTAGCTACGGACACTATTCGGGTACGCTTGTCAACGCATTGGCTTATCACCTGAAGGATTTACCAATGTTTAGTACTGGCGATCAACGTCCTGGTTTGGTTCACAGATTGGATAAAAATACGACTGGACTTCTTGTTGTTGCAAAAACAGAACACGCAAAAACGCATCTGAGTGCGCAGTTTTACGAGCGGACAATCGAGCGTAAATACATAGCAATAGTATGGGGTTATCCTGAGAATGAGGGAATAATCGAAGGACACATTGGGCGAAATCTGAAAAATCGGAAAGTTATGGACGTATTTCCTTCTGGCGAATACGGAAAACACGCAAAAACTCACTACAAAATTATTGAGCGTTTGGGCTATGTAACTGTTGTTCAATGTAAACTAGAGACAGGGCGAACTCACCAAATTCGCGCTCACATGAAACACATCAAGCACCCGCTTTTCAATGACTGGGAATACGGCGGCGACCAAATTTTGAAGGGGACAACATTTTCAAAATATAAGCAATTTGTGCAGAATTGCTTCAAAATTTTACCAAGACAAGCCTTACACGCAAAATCGCTAGGTTTTGTTAATCCTGCGACTGGCGAAAATATGTTTTTCGAGTCGGAGATTCCTGACGATATGCAGCAATTAATTGACAAGTGGCGTGTTTATACATCGAGCCGGGACTGGTAGAAAATAATATTTTATGAGTATAAAACTACTGAAACCAATTCACAAGTTTTCAGCGACGAATGGCACTCGAAAACAGAAAATTTAGCTCTTGATTTTGAGCTTGCTTTGTAATGTTGTAATGTTCTAATAACAATCGTCATTAATTATATCAATATACAATTAATTTTGGCGTGTTACTTATTAACAAAAGCTGGATAAAATAGTTTATCCAGCTTTTATTGTACTTTATACTTACAAATCAACCGCCTTTTTTCAAAAATTTGCGGTAAATATTACGCATACCCAAATAAAGTTTATTTCCTGCTTTTCCGCCTAATAATCGCTGAGATTCTTTGGCAATGCGCCTTCCTAAATCGAGTATAGGCATTGGTTTATCGGTACTTAGGGCATGATAAAATCCATTTTTGCGTGCCAATTCAACGGCTTCTATTCTCTCCTGAAATGTAAATTCTTTTGTTTCAAAAACTATACGCGGATTTACTAAATGATACTCGTAACTTGGTCGGTCGGTTAGCATTTTTCCGTGCAACCGAACAAAATCCCAAAGAGGCGAATCCTGATATGGCAAAGCAGTGTAAAACTCTGCCGTAGTGAGATTTGAGTTTTTTGCAAATTCGATAGATTCTTTTATTGTTTCCAGTGTATCGCCCGGATTTCCAATCATGAACTGTCCCATAACTTCCAGTCCAGCAGCACGTAAGGTTTGGATTCCCTCGTAAATCTTTTCTTTCGTATTGCTTTTTTTTATTCGCTTCAACACATCGTTATTTGCAGATTCTATTCCGATGTTAACAACGTAACACCCAGCTTCTTTCAGTTTTTCGGCAACCGTTTTCGTGATTCTGTCGACACGAATAGATGTTGTCCAAATAATTCCTGTTTTCTTTTCAATAAGGGCATCGCAAACCTCTTCAACTCGCTTTAAATCAATATTAAAGCTATCATCGTTAAAAATAAACGATTTCATATCAAAACTTTTTGCCAACAAATCAATCTCATCAAGAATATTTTTTGCAGTGCGCTTTCTCCATTTGTTTGTCCAGATGGAATGCGAGTTGCAAAACACACATTGATAGGGACATCCGCGACTTGTTATCATTCGGTGTTGTCCATATCTGTCCATTTTAAAAAGGTCGTAGGCGGGAAATGGAATCGAATCAAGCTCCGGAATTACCCGCCTTCGGCTATTTTCGACCACTTTGTTTCCATCTCGATAAATCAGCCCATCGACATCTTGAAAGGCACGCTTTCCTTCGATGCACTCAATCAGCCCAACAAAAGCCTCTTCGCCTTCGCCAAAAATAGCATAATGAAATGGGTGTTTTTCTAAAATCTCCGCTTTTAACGTAGAAACATAAGAACCACCTAGAACTATAATAGTATCAGGGTGTTGCGCTCCGATTTTCAAAGTATGCTCCAATGCCTCACTAAAAGTTTGTGCCGAAGCCGTAATCCCAATCACATCAAATTGGCTGTCGAAAAAAGCATTTTCTTCTTTTTGTGTTGCAATCCTTGTGTCAAGCAATTCAAACTTCAAATCAGACCGCTGTTGTCGCGCATAACTAGCAATATAGCCCAATCCGAGATGAACAGCCGGCTCTTTTATTTGTTTATTTGGGTTTATTAATCCAATTTTCATTTCCTTTTTCTTTCTTCAATAAATTACGGGTTTCTCAAAAATCTCCTCTCCTGTTCGCACAAAAGTTGTTGCGCTTATTTTTGTATATTACTAATAGACAGACAAATAACGTCTCAAAAAACAGGGCTATAACATTTAGAATCTAACTACAAAGGTAGCATAATTTCTACTTTTTACGCAAAGTATTGCAAAACCTACAAGGTTTGTTCGTAAAAATCAATTCATATCGAAAAGGAATATTCTTATTATAACGGATTTTATTGAAAAGTGTAAATCCGTGAAAATCAGTCTAATCCGTGTTCCAATTTATGCGATGATAGGAACACAGATTTTTCTAATTTCTAATTAAATAATTGCGATATAATAAGCTGAATATCAACGAATTGAAATGTCAACAAAATTCGCTATTATCAGAAAAATCAAAGAACCAAAACCTTAGAATAACACCTAAGTATTTTTACAAGGATACGCTAAACAACGGAATTGCATATAGGTAAAAACGCAAATATCGAGTTATTCCAAAAATCCAAAAAAGGCGAAATGGATACTTCACCATTCCGGCAACAATACTAATTGTGGAATACGGAAGTGGAAGAAGTGCGGCTATAATCACCACAACTCCACCCCATTTGCGGATTAATGTAAAGTGTTTTTCAAATTTCACCTCCAAAAATGCACGTACTTTAGGAATCCGCCTTATGCCCATTCCGATTAAGTATGAACCCATTCCGCCTATGTAAGATAACGTAGCAAGAATTGTAACAATCAAGTATGGTGAGTCGAATTTTTTTGCCCAGATAATGAATAAATCAGGCGGAATCCAGCCCAAAATTGTTTCAGATGCTAAGAAAAATGAAAATACGAATGGATTGTAAAGGCTATCAATCCATGCACGAAATGCGTCATAATCAAAAAGATACTCTTTTGCTAAAAGCAAAGCGGCGATTAGTGCAGCCAACACCAAAATCATCTTTATCGTGTTGCGTATCAGAAACTTATACAGTCCTGTTTTTTTGTAATAATAATGGTAAATATCCAATTTCTCTTTGAAACTTCGCTCTTTTTTCTTGGTATTCGCATTAATGTCTTCGTCGTTTTCCTTCATGTTTGTAAAAAGTATTATTTGTTTTTATTATTAAATTTAGTAAATAAACGAACTAATCTTTCTTGCCATTCTTTTGGGAAGTGGCTGGAAATGAACACTTTAAAATAATTTCGTATAAAAATATGTAGCAGCGAAAGTGGTTTGTCTTTTGCCCCATTTCGTATAATATCGTCGAAAATTGCTTCGAGTCGTCCTTCAAATTTCGCGCTGTTTTTTTCTTTAAAATGCCAATCAATCGCCGACTCAATCCTCGTAACAAAGTTCAAAACAATGGTTCTACGTTCACGTCTTTTGGTTTTGGTATTTAATGCGCAAAACTTAACCGTAGCAACTCCCACGTCTGTACGTCCTTTGACCTCTCCATTGGGCAAATACATGAAATGACGTTCGGGCTGCAAATCAATTTCTGGATTCACGAGCAAAGGATTTTCATGTTCCTGCAACTCTTTGATATTAAGTGCTTTCGGGTGTTTGTAATCGGTAATTCTCTTCTTTTCATTTTTCAACGGAAAGTAATTGCTTTTGCTCTGGTTGCAACTACTGCAAAGCGGAATTAGATTACTCCATTCATAAGTTAACCAATGATAACCAGCGTGTTGAAATTCTTTTTTGCCAATTTTTCTTGCTTTTTTTGGACGATAGTGGTCAACTTGCAATTCTTCGCCACGACTGCGCTCGCAGCAGGCACATTTATTATTGTACAACTGCACCAATTCATCTAAAGTTGTTCCCCTGTAACACGCCGATTTCACTTTGTGGTTTGGGTTTGTCAGGACATCTTCTTTTATCCGATTCCATTTATTATCAACGAGTTTGGCTGGTGGCAACGCATAATCTTTTTCGATGTGAACCATGACTAAAATTTTTCATTATCGAATAAATCATCAGGAAAAAGCTCCTTGTTACTTGCCCTTAGCTCCAAATCCTTGCGGAGTTTTTTGTGCTTTTCGATGTCTTCGTATTTATCTTCAACGGAAACTTTATCAAGTTCATTATCAGGCAGATATACATTTTCTATCTCCTCTAACCCAAAAATTTCAGATGTCAATAGTTGGTTTGGAAGTAAAAATGCCAATTCCTTCTCAATTTTCCTCAGTCTTTTCACTACAACACCCTCATTTAATGAGCGTTCAATGCTTATAATCACAGTTTTATCTGGTGGCGCGCCAAGTAGCGGAATTGGGCTATGTGTAGAAACAATAAACTGAACTTTTGGGAATAAATCGGTCAATTTTTTGACCAAATCGCGCTGCCATTGCGGGTGAAGATGCAAATCAAATTCGTCTATTATGACTATGCCGGAAAGGTCTTGCAAAGATTCTACGGGGTTTTCCTGTGCCTGCCTCAGCCGAATAATCATATCGCCAAACATGGCAAGGATATTTTTGTAGCCAGCAGCCATTTCATTAAACGAAATCAACTCACCATCAACACTTTGCATCTCGTGATACTTGACATATTTATGGTCGCTTCTATCGACAACAACCTCAATTTTATCAATATACGGACTAAGTAAACCAACGAGTAAACCTGCTGTTTCTTCGTATCGGTGATGTAGTGTTCTGTCGTTAAACCACTCTTTGAGATACGTTTCTATGTCTAGCAACTTACCGTCGGTGTTGAATAAATTATACGTTGCTGTACTATTTTCATCGCCAACTTTTGCGCCTTTGTTCAATCGCGCTGAGCCATATGCTGCAATGTTATAAATTTCTTCAAATTCGCCTTGTTCTGCTATGTGGTTAACAATCTGGCTGTCATAATGTTGTAGCGTAATCCGAATACCTGTTCCATCTTGTTCGCATAGAATGACATCGCCATCGCGATTACCATTCAATCCTATTGTAATTGCCTGTAATAGAGACGTTTTGCCATAGCCGTTTTTTCCTGTCAAGAAAACCCATTGCGGGTCTTTTGTCGTCAGATTTTCGTGGTCTGTTGCAATATCATCAATAACTAAATCTCTAAGTCCGTGATAGTTAGAAATCTTTATTTCTCTAATGGCACAAGAGATTTGGTGAGGTTTGGCTTTTTCTATCATTGTTTTTTAGCAATTACTGGGCTTTGTGGAGTTTATTTAGCTGCTGATATAAATAACAAATCATGCTTTCAAACTTTCCGATTATGCCTATCAATTCTTTCAACGTAAACTGTTTATACATTATTTTAACTTGATGCGCTACAATTCTTCGTTGTTCGACTAAAGCACTATCATTCAGGTTAAAAATCCTTATCGTGTTGTTTCCTTTCGCATCATTCGTGTCGGTAAAAACATCGCCAAGCCAAGAGTATTTGAAATGTTTTTCGTAGCTTTCGTTGCAAGGGTTTATTAATGGTTGATATTCAACATGTTTAATGTATTTGTCCTTATGTTTTGCACCAAAATACTCATCATTGCAAGAAGCAAATAAATTATTCCAAGAGAAAATTGTTGTTGGTTTAAATAAACCTTGAAGAATGAACGATTGTTTTATGTAATGGTCTATATGTGAGTTTTCTGGCTCTATTCTTTGTTCTGTGTAAGCGCATTGAAAATTTTGCTCTTCGCATAACATATAAACTCTGATGTCAAATTTATTCGGAACATCCCCCCATTTCTTTGGCTTAAATTCTTTCAGGCTGTTTTTGTAGAAGTCTGGTTCAGATTTATTTATTTTTTTCATTCGTCTTCTTCTTTAATTCGATTTCAAATCGCAACATAGTCAAATCAACATCATCATATCCTAACACTTTCTCTAAATTTGAAACCCTTGCTCGGAAATCCTCCGAGTTATACTCGCCACTAACAACCAACTTTTTTAATGTATTTATTTCCTTTTCCACTAAGGGAGTTCTTACCGTAGTTGTTCGGAATATCTCAAGCAGAATTTTGTCAACTCGCCAGCCATAAGAACCAGAAAAATTTTGTATCGCTTTTATTTTATCATCTTCTTTTACCAAAACCCTTATTTGCTCTTTGTTTACAGACGAAACAACATGAGGCGAGTGAGTTGCAAGTATTATTTGGTTGTTGTTTTCGTTGGCAATTTTTTGATAGATGCCAACAATTCTGTTTTGCCAATTCGGGTGCATTGAGCCTTCTGGTTCGTCCACCAAGATTATACTATCCTTTATTTCAGCTAAATACAACGAAAAACATTTCGTTATTAACTCTTGCTCGCCGCTCGACAGTTCTTCAATATGAATTTGTTTATTTTCCTTGTTCTGAAAATAGATTTCCCTCGTTTGACTAACTCCATTAAAATCTATCTGCATATCAAAATCGACAAACAAGCTGTCCAAAATGCCTTGAACAACTTTATAAGCCTCACTACTTTTTTTGTCCTGCTGATAAATCAGACGGTCAATAAATTGCAGAATTACGTCATTGGCTTGTTTCTCATTTACTTCGCCTGCTTTGATGTAGAATGTTTTTGGGTAATTTAATGAAATATATGAATTAGTATTTACTTGATTTGCAGCATCTAAACTATGTAAATCAAAATCTAAAACTTCTATTTCATTTGTTCTTTCTTTGATATGTTCAAACGAAACAACCGCATCGCCATTAATCCTATGATTCGCAAAAAATTCATAAACAACATCTCTCAAAATAGTAGTTTTGCCGCTGCCATTTACACCTGCCAACACAACCAAATTTTGAACACTTCCGTTGTTGGTGAAGTCTAATTCAAAATCTCGAAATATTTTATATTTTTTTATAATTAACTTTCGTAGTTTCATTTATTTGGTTATTCGTTTTTGACGTTTTTGTATATCAATATGCAAAGAATTTATGTTTTATTTCTGTGTTCTTTATAAAATTTAAGAAACGGAATTTGGTGTTTTCCTTTAAAATATGAATTAACGTAAAAAGGAAAGTTTTCATAAAAATAAGTCCAGAAAAAAGAATATTCTTTGTGAGATTTTGTTTTTCCTTTTATCTTATCCAATTCATGGAAGACCATTTTTTTAAATCCTTCTTTGCTAACTTCTTTTTCTAAAACTAATTTGAATGCGTTCTTCAAATCACTAAAAATAGCAGAAATTTGTTTCTTTCTAACATTTGAATATAATCTATCTCCATTAAAATCAACAATATCAATAGTCGTCTTTGCTTGTCGGTATTCGTAAGTACCTTCATCTGGGTTTGGCTCAAACAAACCTGTTTTATCAAACTTGAAATAACGAAAAGGATTAAAATTTTCAGCTTCTGGATTTAAAAACAAAGCTTGTTCTTTTTGAAGATAATCACTTTCAAACTTATTTGCAGATACATCTATTTTTCCATTTTCCAGATTTGGTTCAAAAACTCTCACTCCCTCAATGGGGAAGTGATTTCCTTTCACCCCATTTCTATTACAATCATGGCACGCTAATAATAGATTTGACCATTCGTAAGCCAACCAGTAATATCCATTATGGTCTTTTCTTGCAATACCTTTAACTTGTTTTTTAGGTCTATAATGCTCTATTTCAGGACTTGATGTAAAACTTTCGCAATATGAACATTTGCTATGGTATATATTTTTAAGCTTTTCTAAAACATCTGGTGCAGAATATTTTCCGCTTTTGATTTCATCCTTGTTTTTTGGACTTTCTTGCTCCCTTAAACTATTAGGAATATTTCTGCTGCTTTTCTTTACCGCTATCATGACTATTCCTCCTTAAATAAATCATCATTTTCCCAGTTGTTTTTTAAAAATAACTCGTCTATTGATTTATTTATAATAGCTTTCTTAGCTTCATCACTATAGTTTTCATCGACCACAACACCTCTAATGTCTTGATTATAAAGAGATTTTATATTATCTAAACCAAACACAGGTGAAGTTAAGAGTACATTTGGCAAAAGATTTGGTAACTTTTTTTCAATATCAAAAAGCCTTTTTGCCGTAATCCCCTCTTCTTTTGTCCTCTCAATATTGTAAATAACAGTGCTTTCAGGCGGTGCGCCAAGTAACGGAATCGGACTATGCGTTGAAACAACAAACTGAACTTTTGGAAATAAATCTGTCAGTTTTTTGACTAAATCCCGCTGCCATTTTGGGTGAAGGTGCAAATCAAATTCGTCTATAATGACAATGCCGGAAAGGTCTGATAATGTTTTTATCGACTTTTTTTGTACTTGACGTAACCGAATAATCATATCACCAAACATAGCAAGGATGCTTTTATATCCAGAAGCCATTTCATTAAAAAAAATTAAAATATGGTCTGGACTTTCTTTTTCGTGATACCTGACCTGTTTTCGTTCATGCTCATCAACTACAATTTCTATTCGATCAATATATGGCATTAATAGCTTTTTCAAAAGTTCTTTTGCAGATTCGTACAAGCTATGCCTATCTTTGTCGTTATACCATTCTCTTAAATCAGCCTCAACATCAAATAATTCACCATCAGTATTAAAAAGACTATAAGTTGTTGTGCTTTTTTTATTATCAAAATCTATTTTCCCACTTTGCCGATTTAAACGAGATGAACCATAGGCAGCAAGGTTTTTAAATTTCTCATAAGGAGCGTTACCATAAATATCTGAAGGAGACACAGAATTAACGCAATACTTATCAATGTTTTTAAACTCTAAAAACACATTGCTTGTATCTGTATTTATTAAAAAACTATCACCATCGCGTTCTCCATTCAAACCAATTGCAATTGCCTGCAATATTGATGTTTTGCCATACCCATTTTCGCCAGTAAAAAAAATCCATCGTGGGTCTCGAATTTCATTTTTCTCGCTGTTTATTGCAATATTATCTATCAATAAATTTTTTATTCCGTGATAATTATTGATTTTTATTTTTCTGATAGCACAAGGAAGTTCTTTCTTATCGTAGGTTGAATAGTGCGTTTTTAGTAGCTTATTATTATTCAGCGGAAGCAACTCTTTTATTGCTTGGGCATGTTCTTTTCCGTCTTTTACATTAGCCACTTTATCTCTCCCTTCACAATCATAGTTATCAAGATAAAACTTAGAATCATTATAACCCAATTCAACTAAGCCACGTGGTGGATATATGTTGTAATTTATTATTAAACCATCATTGTCGTGTTCCGACCGTATATCATGCAATGGTAAATTTAATTCTAACAAAAAACGAGGAATGTATTTATAAGGACTATAATCATTAAAAAAAACTGTTTTTAATCCTTTAACTTTTGAAAAATATTTTTTTGCAGCCCAATCAAAGTCCATTGTAAATAACCTAAAAAAGTGCAATTTTTCAAGGTTTTCAAGCTCAAGTAAAGGTGATAAATCAGTAGTTGAAAATCTATCTAATCTCAAGCCACTTAGCTTTTTTAGTTTAAGCAAAGCAGCTGGGATTTTTTTTATTTCGTAGCGCAAGTCAACGCATAACCGATTTACGAAGCCGTCTTCATTAAGAGTGTATGTGTTGCTATTCCATAGCTCATTACTTTCCTTAAAAGTTTGCCCAATCTCTTCTTCCAACTCTTTTATTATCTCTAAATCGCTCATAGTTTCCTTTTTACTACAAATAATCTTCTGCTGTTTCGCTGTTTTCTTTTGCTGTGAATGGTGCTACTGCACGGTCGTAAATTCCTTGCACGTAGGCAATTGCCATTCCGTAGTTTGTTACTGGCACGCCTGCGTCTATGGCTGGTTTTAGGCGGTTGGCAAGTTGTTTTCTGGTTATTACGCAGCCGCCGCATTGAATCACAATTGCATAATCCGTTATTGGTCGGTCAAGTTTATTTAAGCCCGAAACAACATCATAATCAAGATGTTTGCCTGTGTAGTTTGTCAGCCAACGTGGAATTTTTACTCGCCCAATATCGTCGCAAGAAACATGATGCGTGCAAGATTCTAATAAAAGAACACGGTCGCCATCTTTCAGTTTTCCGATTGCTGGCGTGCCTTGCAAATAAGCGTCAAAATTGCCTTTCAGACGCGCCAAAACAACGGAGAAGCCTGTCAATGGAATGTCTTCTGGCACAGATGCAGCAGCTTTCAGAAAAATCTGACTGTCGGTGATTGCTAGTTTTGGTTTTATTCCTGTTTTACGCAAAAAAGCATCTACTTCGCGCTCTTTCAGGACGATAGCAACGCAGTCGTTGTCCAAAATATCGCGAATTGTTTGCACCTGCGGAAGAATCATTCGTCCTGTTGGAGCTTCAATGTCTATTGGTGTGATTAACAGCACAATGTCGCCATAATTTACCAAGTCGCCAATCAGAGACGGTTGTTTGTAAGCATTTTCTGGCGTATGCTTTTTTATCTGCTCTACAATTTCCTCAACAGATTGGCTTGTTACAGCCGAAAATGTAACAACCGAGCTTTTTATTTTTTGTTCAATTTCAAGTTTATTTTCGGTGGTCAAAAATTCTATATCCTGCTTATTATGAACAACAAAGAAAGGCGTATTCCATTTTTTGAAAGCATCAATCAACTCTTGTTCAAACCGTCCAAAAGTATTTTCGGCAATAACCAAAATTGCAAGGTCGGCTTGTTCAATGGTTTGCATTGTTTTTTCGATGCGTTTTTCGCCAAGCTCGCCAACATCGTCTGTTCCAGCAGTATCAAGAAGTATGACAGGTCCAAATCCTGTAATTTCAAACGATTTTCGGACAGGGTCGGTTGTCGTTCCTGCGGTGTCAGAAACAATTGCAATAGATTGATTTGCAAGGCAATTAACCAACGAACTTTTGCCGTTGTTGCGCCTACCGTAAATCCCGATATGTGGCTTTAAATCTTTTCCTTTTGACATAAAAATTCATATAAGTACTCATCGCTTTTTATTAACATAAGTTGCTAATTCACAGCTTAGACGCGCCATAAAAAAATAAGTCTTAGACCTTAAATAGAGTTGTCTATGCAGACTCGGCATTATTTTCTTACTACAATTTTTTTTGTTGACACGCTGCCATTTTTCAAGCAGAATCTAATAAAATACATTCCATTTGCTAAATCGGAAACGTTGATTTTTGATGTTGGACTTGAAATTATTTTATGTTTTCTGCCTGTCATATCAAAAACTTGTATTTCTATGATATTGTCCATCTCCGCAAACCCAAAATTGATAATTCCATTTGTTGGATTTGGGTATAAATTTATCTCCGATGCAGAAGCGACAACAGGCGTTATATTTGTTGGCGGTGGCGCGAACTCTGCGCCAAAAACTGGGCGAATCATAAGTGCGCCATGCACAGACGATTGTTTCCAAACGCCATCAATATTATAAAAAATGTGGCTATTCATGTCTCGGTTTAAATCAAAGCCTAAGTTTAAAAAGTCTTCTGTTGTCTGCATCCACCCTACGTAATAATCGCCTTCTGGTAAAACAAGAAGCGTATCCGTAATGTCGTAAGTATCAAAACCTTCTGCGCCAGAAAACTCGGGGCGTATTCCTGTTCGACGGTAAATAGTGTCGCCAGGCTCGCCATTATTATCTGCCCAAACTGCTAAGTAAAAATACTTTTGATTTGCGTTATTTAACGTCCTATTAAAATAGAATTGCACTGCTCTAAGTGTATCTTCTTTTTTGTTTATAAATTTATAGGCAAGCATCGCATTTCTCGTTCCTTCGCCCGAAAGCCCGTAGCCATTTTCTGCCGTTCCATCATCGTATGCGTAGTAGTTATAAAACTTTTGCTCGTAAATAATTTCGTTATTAAAAGTTGGGTCTGTCTCGCTGAGCGTGAAATTGCTAGTAATGCGAAATAGCGCAGAATCCGATGCAGATGGCTGATAATCAGGGAATGAGTAATATTGCCCAATACTGCCATTTGCCGGAAAAGGAATACTCATTTCTTGTTGCGCAGAAAGATTGTAAACGTCGTTATCGAAAGGAACATCTGGATTTCCGCCCCATTCATCAACAATCGTAAAATGCAACATATTTATATATCGTCCATCGTTGAAATTATTTTTTATAGCCACCGATATTGAGTTTTTCATGGCTGTTGTTGTGCTTTGATAATGCGTGTATGGCATTGATTCATAATCGGATAACCACGAAGACATAGGTTTTGTAAATGCAACATCGTCGATAACTATATCTGCTTCTGTTCTGTTTTCATCAAGATAAACATAGTCTATGTGCCAAAAATCGGTATTACCGATACGACCGGATACAAAATCATCGTTGAGCGATGCGATATTTAAAAAGCGAAACTGAAAACCTTTGTACAAAAATTCTGTTTCCACTGAAACAATTACAGATATAAAGTTCTCATTGTAAGTCCCTTCTGTTGTCCAAACACGATGCCAGCCTGTTGTTGGCGATAAAAACTCCAAAATCAGCGAGTCGTTTGTTTCTGGTGCATCAACGTTGCCTCCGCCTTGATAAACAAAGCTCAAATAAATTCCATCGTTATGTGGTGCCGAAAGATTTATTGGCTTCGATGTTAGTGAATCGGCAATGAAATTTTGCCCCACAGCTCGCTCATAAACAGCACCTTGCGCGTCAATGGCATCAAAGGTAGCAACGCCAATTGTTGGCGGATTTAGTGCCAGTGTTTGGTTTATGAAGGTAAGGTTATTTACCCATTTTGTGTCGTCTGGATAAACGCTTCCGTTAGAAAAATCGTCAAGAAAAGGCAGTTCCAATGTGTCGCTTGTCTTTGAGGGACAAAATGAATTTGGCTGTTGCTTTAGATGGTTGATTATGGCTGGGTTTGAGTACATTGGCACAAGTTTTTCTTGTGAAAAGCCAGCGTTGACAGCTATAAAAAAACAGCTAAGAAGCAGAAAAATTTTAGTTATACGCATTTGGTAAAAGTTCTTTTGTTATACTTAATTTATGATTTTTTGAAATTTGAAAAGCAATATTTTCAAATAATTATTTTGTGTAATATGCTGAAAAATGGTACAGTTTGTTATAAATTGTTTTTTTTATTAGGGCTTTTGCTACAACGCTCTGATACGGCAAGGATTGTAGCGGTAATTCCGCCAAAAACACAAGGTACAAAGCAACCACAAGCGGAAAGCCCGTATGCCACCAAAACAAACACCTTCATAAGTGTTTTTATGCACGTGTTTAACTATGTGTGTAAGCTATAACTTAATTGACATGTCGGGTTATTGGTTTTTATTTCATTGAATTTGGCAACATCAATAAAAAATCAATACATTTTTCATAGTTCAGTTCTTCACATTTTAACCCAATCTGTTTTAGGTTATTGTAATAATCAGTCAAATTTTTATAAGTAATGGAAAATTAATTATTAATTATTAATTTTCCATTACATAGCTGAAGTTTTATGAATATTTTTGGCTCTATTCTAAATATTAGTAAAATGAATTTAATAAAGTAAGCCATTAAAATTCGGCATGTTTCATTTGTACTTGACACTTTTTGCATTTTATGAAACATGCCTAAAATTCCTAACTAAAACTAAATCAGGCGTAAGCAAAATTATTAATTATTAA
>JAOZMU010000026.1 GCA_029934165.1 Bacteroidales bacterium | reverse complement strand
ACCTATTTTTTATGAAACGTTTAAGCTGTGAATTAACAACTTAGGTTAAAAAAGCGTAAGAACTTTTGTGAGAGTACTTAGCTATACATCTGGATATTAAAACGGATAGCCTATGCCAAAGTTTAGATGCCATTTATCAAAATTGTAATCGCTATTATTCCAAACAAATCTATTTCCACGTGGTAATCTAGGGTCTATAACCTTGACTCCCAAGTCGAGACGGAAAACAAAGAAGCCCAAATCGAATCTCAACCCAAAGCCCGACCCAATTGCCAAATCTTTGTAAAATTCGCTCATTTCAAAGTAGCCATCAAGGTATTTCCAACCTTCCTGAGTAGACCAAATATTGCCCATATCAACGAATATAGCTCCGTGAATCATCCAGAAAAGTTTGAACCTTTGCTCAATGTTTATTTCCAGCTTTATGTCTGACATTTGGCTGGCATAAGCAGACGGCAACATTTCTGAAAGATTAATTCCGTTATATTCTTTGTAAAAATTGAAGGCTCCCGGTCCTACTGACCTTGGTTCCCAGGCTCTTATACTGCTAGCACCACCAGAGTAATATTGCTTTTCGAAAGGCATTGCTTCGATTTCGCCATAAGGGTAGCCAAATCCAACGAAAAAACGGGAAACTAAACTGGAATTTTTATTGAAAGTATGGTGGTATCTAAAATCAAAATCAACCTTAAAGTACTGAAAATAAGGAACATCAAAAAATGTGACCGATTTAAAAACACTTCCATCTATTGAGACAATATTTTGTTTTTCTTTTCCAATAAGGTCTTGAACTAAGGAGATACTATTGCCGGCAAGCTCTAAACCCAAGCGAGCATAAATAAAACTATTTTTCGTGCTAATAGATTGATTATTAAATGTTATAGTGTAGTTTCCTCCAGCAATAATGTGGTCCATATACGTTTCTGAAAGATTATATTTATTTATATAATCCACAAAAGTACTGTCGTATTCCCATAGTTTGGTTGCGTATAAATCAAAAGGTTTAAAATAATGCGATAGGAACTTGGAAGAGTGCCAAGTGTAACCAAACGAGGTGTTAATCAATGCACGGGTATAATCACTTATGCGTTGAAAATTATAGGCTGCGTAAAAAGTTGTCTTTGGATTGTATTTCCGATTAAATTTTTCAGCTTTTATCGGAACAAGAAAATGTGGGACTTGTAGTTCCATATCAACAATGTATTCCTCTGAGTTAAAGTACTTTCCTTCTGTAGAAGCGATACCAACTTTATTCTCAAGAGCAATTTTTGTACCGACAGAAAAAATCTCGCCACCACGGAAGAGATTTTTATTCTGATAATTAAATCCGACAGCCATACCAAAAAAACCAGACGTGTTACTTCCCTCTAATTCAACAGAATACGATTGCCTTGTTGCCGGTGTAAGATAAATATGACAATCAAGCAAACGAGATTTAAGTGTGTCTTTTTCTTTTGTGCTTATCTTTTCGCTACTTTGCTCAAACTGGAAATTTATCAGCTTATAATTACGTAGAGCAGAGTAAAAATCGTATGACGAATTTATTGGTTTTGTGTTAAAAATACTGTCTTTAAAAATCTTGAGCCCCCTCAATAAAACCTTGGGTTTTATGTATGGTTCGTTTTCATAAACTATATTTAAGTCATTGGTATTCAAGGTATCCATCAAACCAAAATATTTTGTTTTACTCTCAAGTGCCCTTTTGGGAGCATGGTTGCTATAAATGTAGATATTGTTATAGTAATACTTATGATGATTTTCGTAACTAATAACATTATCAAGGTTTTGCATTGCCAATTTAAACCCAATAGTTACAATTGCTTTGTTTACAAGACCGATGGTGTCAATACGGTAGTATATATACTCTTTAGAAAATGCGTAATAACCATTGTCTCGTAAAATTTTTGTGATTCTTGTCCGTTCGTCTTGTAAAATAGTAACATCTAAAGGTTTCCCTTTGGTAACAAGCGAATTAGCCATTTCTGGCATGACATCGCGTTCTAACTCAACATCTTCAAAATGATATTGAACGCTATCTATTAGACAAACAGCACCGCTTTCGATAACATATTCAACTTTTGCGTATTTTTTCGCCAGAAGTAGCGTATCCGTAAAATTTACCTTGGCATGATAGTAGCCAGAGTTTTTTAAATGCAATTCGAGCTTTTTCTTGCTTTGTGTTGCTTTAAACTGGTCATAAATAATAGGCGATTCGCCGATGTTTTGCAGCCATTGTGTAAAACTATTTCCACCCTTTTTTTCCTTTTTATTATTTTGCCGTCGCTTTTTATTCTTTATTTCCAGCTTTTTAGCTCGCTTTGCTTGTCGGATTGCTTCTTTATCAGGATCAACCAAATTGTATATTCGTGCATACAATGCTACTCCAAGAATTTTTTTGTTGGAATGCTGTTTTAAGAATTTTGACATACCTCCAACGTCCAAGTTTTTGTTTGAACTGGTGATATTTACTTTTCTCAATAAATACTCATCTTCCTTTAAATACTTTGTCGGATTACATGCAAATTGCACAAGTGCGAAAATTAATATTATGCCAAGATTAATTGAACGTTTAGATATTTTTGATGAAATCATGTTGCGCGAATACTTATTTTTTATAATTTATAGAAAAGAAATTGAGTAATTACTATAATTTTGTAAGTGTTTTTTCATAGCAGATGAATACGAAAATAAACTATCATATCAAAAAAGCCGTCAAAACAGTTTGTTAAAACTGTAATGACGACTTCGATATTATACTTCTAAAATTATTTTGTTGGAATGTTTTTTAATGTTTCTACAAGAAAATCCCAAAATTTTGAAACAGTTTCTATGTGTACTTTTTCGTCTGGCGAGTGCGGGTGGCGGATAGTTGGTCCGAAGGAAATCATATCTAATCCATCGTATTTACTACCAATTACGCCACATTCTAATCCTGCGTGAATTACTTTTACATCGGGAATCTTACCGAATTTTGTACGATAAACCTCTTGCATTTGCCGAAGAATTTCCGAGTCTGGATTTGGTTTCCAACCCGGATAATCGCCATCGAAAACAACCTTTGCATCAGAAAGCGTACAAACATTTTCGACCATGGTTACTAAATCGTCTTTAGCAGATTCTACGGAGCTACGTAATAATGCCTGTTGGGTAATTTTTCCATCACAAGCCTTCACAATAGCCAAATTTAGCGAAGTCTCGACTACGCCTTTTATCGAAGAACTCATACGAATAACACCGTTAGGAAAACCATAAGTAAGTTTTGTAAAGGTATTTTGCGCACTCCAGCTCATCACAGTTTTTGGCATATCGACTTTTTCTGCCAATAATTTCATATCCGGCTCAACATCATTTAATTCTGCCTTGAGAATTTGTTGAAATTTGTCAAGATATGCAATAAAACTTTCAGTATCTTGCTGAGGTACAGTAACAATAGCCTCAGACTCACGCGGAATAGCATTACGCATATCACCACCTTCGAAACTAGAAATTCGTAGTCCGAATTTTTTTGCGGCTACGTGTAAAAAGCGATTAAGAAGTTTATTAGAATTTCCCCTGCCAGAATCAATATCAAGACCAGAATGTCCACCTTTTAAACCAGTGATATTCAGTTTGTAAGCCTCCGTATTTTTGTCAACAGGAAGTTCAGTATATGCCAACTCGACATTTGCATCTATACCACCTGCACAACCAATATAAAGTTCGCCTTCGTCCTCAGAATCAAGGTTTAACAAAATCTTACCATCTAAAATACCTTTTCCCAATCCGAATGCTCCAGTCATACCAGCCTCTTCATCAATTGTCGCCAAAATCTCTAATGCACCATGCTGTAAATCAGCCGATTCGAAAATTGCCAACGAAGCAGCCAAACCAATTCCGTTGTCTGCACCAAGTGTCGTTCCGTTTGCTGTAACCCAGTCACCATCAACAAAAGCCTCGATAGGGTCGACAATAAAATCGTGCTGCTTTTCTTTGTTTTTTTGTGGCACCATGTCGATGTGCGATTGCAAAATCACACCTGTGCAATTTTCCATTCCAGAAGTGGCTGGTTTTCGGATTATTACGTTGCCAATCTCATCTTGAATTGTCTCAAAACCAAACTCTTTACCAAATTGAAGCAAGTACTCTACTGCCTTTTCTTCGTGCCCAGAAGGACGAGGAGCTTGCGTGAGAGCATAAAAATGTTTCCAAAGCAATTGTGGGTTTAACTCTTTAATAGACATAATGTTATAATTTTAGGTTAAAATATTTTTTGCTTTACTCTTCTATTATAGTTACAGTAAAACTATTCATAGTCAGAGCATTAAATATATAAAGCTTATTCGAAATAACGTTACCAATTCCAGTTGCCAATTTGATGGCTTCGCTGACTTGCATACTTCCAATTATTCCAGGTAAAAAACCAATTACTCCAATAGGCAAATCATTACCTGCTTGCTTTTTCTCATCTGGGTATAAATCCCGATAACAAGCCCCTTGATTATGGTTGAAAACACTCAATTGACCCTCGAAGTTTTGAATAGCACCATGAATCCACGGAATGTCAAGGTTTTTACAAATATCATCAATTAAATATCTTGTCGAAAAATTATCAGTAGCATCAATAATTATATCATAATTTGTAGCAATTTCTTGTGCATTATCTTGCGTTAACCTCTTGTTATAGAGATTAAAAACAACATCGGGATTAATTGCAGAAAGACGATTATGGGCAATTTCAATTTTTGATTTCCCGATAGAATTAACATCATAAAGAATTTGGCGTTGTAAGTTGCTCGCATCGACAATATCGTCATCAACAATACCGATTTCTCCAAAACCAGCCGCAGTTAAATACGTAAGTACTGCACTGCCTAGCCCACCTGCGCCAACAACCAAAATTTTAGTTTTTTTCAGCTTTTCCTGTTTTTCAACATCGAACCCAGGAATAATGAGATGCCTATTGTATTTTTCTAACTCATTTTTAGTTAGCATGATGTTAATTTTACTAAGTTCAATTTAGGTAGATTTCCTTGTAAATGACTATTATTTTGTATGCCAAAAAAGCACCAGTACTAAGCCGACACTAATACTATTGATGTTCAACTCTTAGTAAATCGTTGATTGTTTTTACAGGATTGAACGTAATAATTGGCACTTCCACAAAAATAGTGTTCCAATATGCCATTGCACCATTCCACAACCCTGGCAATTCTAAGGCTTTAAGAGTTTTTCCATCTTTCGATTTTTCCGAAATAAATCCAGTTTTATGGTCGATAAATTGCTTTAAATCAAATTTATTGCCGTCAATATCTTTCAAATAACAAACGATGTCAACAGGATTGAAATGCGTAGCCTCGGTAAGTATTTTTTGCTTAGATGAGCTGTCGCCGTCAATTTGCGCTCCCTCAACTATTTGTAACGAAATTGTTCCGTCAGAATTTTCTGCCCAAAACGGACCGCCTCCTGGTTCGCCCTCGTTTTTTACCATGCCACAAACACGCAAAGGTCGGTTGAGTTTTTCGGCTACATACTTAGCTTTATCGCTAATAGTTAGGCTGTTATACGATTCGTGTGGAATAAAACACAACTTATCACGCAAAAATGCCTCAGCTTGCGAAAGCGTCTCTTTATCAACATTTTCTGAAACCAAGGTGGAATATAATGAATGTATTTTATTCTTGTAATTAATTAGAATTCCGCCAATTAGCTTTTTGTACTTGTAAGTTTCGGCTTTAAGTTTATCCGGCACAACATTATCAATATTTTTGATGAAAACCACATCGGCTTCAATGTCATTTAGATTTTCGATGAGCGCACCATGTCCGCCCGGACGAAATAATAAACTCCCATCAGCGTTGCGGAATGGCGTATTATCTGGATTGACTGCAATAGTGTCGGTTGAAGTTTTTTGTTGCGAAAAATCTATGTAAAGCAAAGTAGCTTTTTCAGCCTCATATTTATATTTCAATACCGAAGTTAATTCCTGAAAACCAGATAGATGCGCCGAAGAAACAGTATAGTGTAGTTTTACGTTATTTTGCGAACTGCAATAGTTGATTCCCTCGACAATGTGTTCTTCAAATGGTGTTCTAACATCGCTATTATACCTATGAAATTTCAGAAGCCCTTTAGGAAGCAATCCGTATTTAAGACCAGCATCACCAAGTAGTGCATTTATGATTGTCGCATATTCGCCATCTTGGACACAACCAGCAATGCTTTTACCTTTTTCTTGGAGTTTTTCTTGGAGGTCATCGTAAAAAGCAAAAGATTTGATACTATAAATAAATGTTTGAATGAAAGGAAATTGACTAAGATAGTTTTTATCATTAATTGAATTGCTTTTCGGTAAGCTCGCAAATTCAAACAGAGCTTTAAACATTCGGCTTGCAGCACCAGAAGCTGGCACAAACTTCATCAAATCAATGTTTTTTGTCCCATCAAATGTAGCAACAAATTCGTCTATTTGCGCATCACTAACTTCCAAAATTCCATCACCGATTGTTGCAGGTTTACAAATTTCCATGAAAGGAAAACCTGTAATAAAACTGCTAATCTGCTTATTTATAGCATCTTTAGATATGCCCTTTTGTTCAATTTGTCGATTGTCTTTGGCTTCAAACATTTCTTTGTACTGTTTTTGATTCGGATAAAACTTTATTTATACGTACAGAGTTTGTTCATAAAAAAAATATTTTTTAGGGCGGCATACAGGCTTTTCGCTTGTAGTTGCCTTGTGCCTTGCGTTTTTGGCAATGTCGTGGCAGGAGCTTCCTACGGTCGCTCTGCCACGACAGCCAAAAAATCGCAAGCCAACTTCGGCAAGCTACCGCTGCAATCCCTGCCGCAAAACGCCTTTGTAGCAAGCGATTTGACAAAACAGATAAATTTTTATGAACAAAACCCTGTTTATACGCATTAATTGAACGATATTCGTAATATTTTTATCGCTATTTATCGAAAAAATAAATTATTTACACTTTTCTGCTATTTATTATTCTGATTATTAGCACCGTACATCTCTTTTGTAATAATCCTATGAGATTAAACTTTGTGCCAAGATATAAAAAAATGTCTAATATTGTTTCTTTTTTCTTTAATTATAACGCTGTAATTTTAACAAATTTCAGTTTAATTGTCTGTAATATAATTAAGTAAGTAAAAATACTCGACACTTTTGAGTTGTTATCAGCCTGAATATAAGCCACATACAATTCCTGATAAATAGCACTATGTACTTAGTCAAAAATTACACAATGTTTTCTATTAATCTGATTTTTTTTTGTATTTTGGGATTGCAACAGGTCTATCAAGTTACTATTAGTCTGGCTTCAAGCCACACAGACAGTAGCATCAACATCAACAAACCATGTTTGTGAATAAATGTAAGTATTAAAAAAGTTTTATTATAATTAGTAATTTAAAAAAGTTGATAATGGTATCATTTACAGAATCTTGGTGGAAAACATTGCCAAAAGTTTGGCAAAATATTTTTATTAAAAATAATGATTTAAGTAATCCGCCAAGTCCTATGGAAATAAGCGATTTACGCAACCTGCTTTCTGTCGATTGTTCTGGTCAGAACGTAGAATCATTAGCACCACTGGAGAGATGCAGTCAACTATTGAACGTAAATATCAGTAACACAGGTATTCCAAGCGTAAAACACATACGTTATTGTATCAGATTGAAAAAACTGAATTGTAATTCTACTCTTTTACCCGATTTGAATGACGTTCGTTTATTGAATTATTTAGTTGAACTCAGGCTATCTAATACTTTGATTAATAGTCTTTCACCGATAAAATATATGCGAAATATTGAAATTCTTGATATTTCGAAAACTGACGTTACGAGCATTGATGACTTGGCTTTGTTTCGTCAATTGCGGGAGTTGAATTGTACCGGTTGTGCAATAAAAAAACTAACTGTCGTGGGTAAATTTGTGAATTTGAAAAAAATAACTATATCTGAAAGTTTGATACCCAAAATTGAGATATTAAATGCTCAAAAAGCACGTCCAGATTGCGAATTTGTGATAATAAAATCAAGAAACCAAAAAATTGAAAAGAAAGCAGATTCAAAACCGATAGAACCAAAAAAGAAAATCGAAAAGGAAGTAAACCGACAGCCAATAGTAACTCCACCTGCTCAGAAATCGACTCATAAGGAAAAACACGAATTATCAAATATTGATTGGTGGAATAGTTTGTCGACAATTTGGAAGAAAATTTTTGTATCGAATTTTGACTTGAAAAATGCTGAAGTGCCTGATTCTGAGGCTCTAAACGAAATTGTTACAACCTCCATTTTAGACATTAATTCTGAGCCAATAGAAAATATCAAACCATTATCGAAGCTGAAGGAATTAGAGATGTTGACTTGCGTTAATGTGAAAGTATCTGATTTTGAACCGCTAAAAAAATTAACTATGCTCACAGACCTTGAGCTGGACAAAACCGAAATTAGAAGTTTAGAGGCGATACGAAACCTTGTAAATCTAAGATATTTAAGTATTTGCGAAACAGCAGTCGATTCGTTAGAACCCCTCGAAAATTTGAAGAAATTGGTTGAACTCGACTGCAATAAAACACAAATATCTGATATTGATATTTTGAGTAAATTGCCAAATCTGGAGTCGGTCAACATAGATTTTACAAGGGTTCGTTCTGTTCGAGCATTCAGAAATCATCAGAATATCAAGTCGTTAGAAATACAAGGGACAAGTATTGAAAGTATAAATCCATTATCAGAAATAAAACTTGAGTATTTGGATTGCTCATTGACGAAAATCTCGGAGCGCGATATTAATAAATATATTGCAAAATATCCAGAAGTAGATGTTTTGTCAGACTTTACGTATCTTTCCCTACCCATCGAAGAGAAAGAATCTGAACCAGAAAGGCAACCTGTTGGTAATAATCTAATGTGGTGGAATTCAGTTGATAAGCGTTTAAAAAACGTGTTTTATAAGTCATCGGAAATTGATGGTTTGAGCTTTTTAATATTCCAAAAATTGTTTGGTATGCCGCCTAAAGATGAGCATTTTGAGAAGATTTTAGACATGAAATACATTTACTGTTTTGACAATTATTTAACTCGGTTGAATGGTCTTGAGAGATTAAATAAGTTGAAAATTCTCAATATTTCTATGACAAGGGTAAGCGATTTATCACCATTAAAAAACATGCAAAGCATTGAGAATCTATCACTTCAATCGACACAAGTTCTGGGTTTAAAATCAATTTCTGGGCTGAAAAATATACGTGAGCTTAATATTGGATACACAAAAATACGCGATATTTCTACTATTACGTCTTATCAAAAATTAGAGAATTTTATATTGTATAATAGTAATGTTACTAATATAGAAGCCGTACTTGAACTACCAAATTTACAAAAACTTTATCTTGGAAGAATGAATATTAGTAATCCAGAAATTCTTGGAAAATTAGTTAATCTTAGGATCTTGGATATTAGTTGGATGGATACGCATAATTACGATTGGCTGGCAAACTTAACAAATTTGGAAGATTTAAATTGTACTTGCGCAGAAAATTTTAATTCGATAGAGATATTTAATCACTTGCCTAACTTGAAAAAAATATATTTACAAAGCATTGATATTAAGTTAGATGTGATAGAAAAATTTAGATTAGATAATCCACATATCACCATTTATAGCTAATCATCAATTATTCCATATAGCTTTAGTGTCTTAATAAGTTCAATTTTGTAATCCGCCCAATTGTATGCTACATAGCAGATTATGAAAATGCAAGAAGCGATGGATATTTTTACCCATAACGGAGCTACTTTCAGTTTATTCAAATAATTATTCATTTTCAGAGATTAGATTTGCAATAAGTACATAATGCTATTTATTAGGAGTTGTATGTAACTTATATTCAGATTAATAACAACACGAAAGTGTCGTTTTTTTTTTGATACAGCGACTTAAATTTTACGTTGTAAAGATAAAATTCTTTACGAAATAGCAAAAACTTATACTGTGTATCAATAATGATTATGCGTAGGTGATAATTCGTATTGTGGTTAGGGTAAAAAATTGTCGGGTTTTTGTTATATTCTATTAGTCAATTCAACAAAAAAATTTATGCAAAAAATATCACTATTTTTATGTAAGCACATAGTGCTATTTATTAGGAATTGTATATCGCTTATATTAAATTTAATAGTAACTAAAAAAGTGGCAATTATTTTTGTACGCCTACTTATATTGTTGATTATAAGCCTTTATGCTTTCCCTGCGCAGGCACAATCTATCAATTATGGTCTTTGGGGTGGTCTGTCGTTTCGGTTTGGCACAACACAGAATAGAGTAGGAGTGGCTGCTGGCGGATTTTGTTATTACGATTTTGTACAGATTAATCTACGTGTTTCTGGTCTTTATAATATTAAAACCTATGGTCCACCTAAAAAAGGCTTTGAATTGCAACTTGGTGGTGGCTTGGTTGTTGCTTACGGAAAACGGGACAGTGTCGAAAATCCATTTTTATCTCGTCTTGATAATAAAACTGGTCGAAAGCACAGTGTTTCAGTTGGTTACGATTGGTATTTCGATAAAATCGGGACATCGCAACGTTCTGGGCTGATAGGGTTGCAGTTTGGCGATTTTGCTATCGCAACAGAAAACGATTTGCTCGGGCAAGCTGGGCAGGATAAGTACCGAACTGCGGCAATATTATTGTCGTATCGTGTTGATAGTGTGCGGATTGCTGTTAGTTCTGTTTTATGGACAGGCAACACATCATCGGACGAGGTAATTGTGGTTCAGGACAGTGCGTACCCAGCAAGGTTTGGGTATAAAGATTTGACAGATGCGCAATATGGCGGTTTTTCAAACGGAGCAGTATCTGCGCAAATTGAGTATGCTGCGCCATATTTTCAAACTTTTGTCGCAAATGTTGGCGTAGATTCAGAACATGTACGCAACTTATTGCAAAACAAGATAATGCACGATATGTATTTTATTCCTCCTTCCCTAATTCCTGACAGAAATCCGCACGTTCCGATGGTTGATACAGAAAATAAGCCGTATTTATACAATGCAAACCAGAAAATAAAATCATCAAAATTAATTCTTGATTTGGGGGTTAATATGGATATATTTTATTGATTGTGCAAATTACGAGCTTTTTGGGAACTATAAAGTCGATTGATGAAATTATACAAGACAAGCTCGTGTTTTCGTGGTTGCGCAGAAAACAGCCGGTTAAAGAGCATGTGAATCATACTTCGAACCAGATTGTCTTTTTGAGTATTGCTACCCACGAATTTTGAGGTTAGTACAGAAATTTCTGTTTTGAATTTCTGAAATCTTTCACTAAAAATTTCTGGAGCTAAAAGCAAACTATTTGGCGAAGAATTTTTTGCTCTAAATAATTTATCTATCTGAAATTTAAGCGGTTGCTCAACAGAAAATTCGCCTTCAAAATCTGATGACATTTTTGCAGACAATTTTATTTTCTCTTCAAGCGAATATCCAAACAAGTCGAAATACGCATCTACCAGTGGGAGTGCAATTTGCCAACGAAAATCTTCGTTTGCGTTTTCTATCGTAGTTTTAATTATACCGACAATAAATTGACTTTCGATGCCAAAAATAGTCTCGGCTGTTTCGATAAAATTTTCGCCATAGCGTTCTATTTCACGTTGGTAAGTATCATACTGAATTTTCCAAACAATATCGTCGGTCAAATAGTCACTAAAATTTTCATGGATTTTATTAATAACATCGCCAGTAAATGTGCTATTGACAAGATGCAACCTCCACCTCAAATGTGGGCGCGGGTCTGCGTATCTAATAAAAAACCAAGACTTTATAATGTTCGAACTCAGTAAAACGGAATTTGTTTCAGAAACCAAATTGGCAATAATTTCATCGGCAGTTTTGGTGCCACAGTAGATTTTTGCAAAAAGCCAATCTGAGCCAGGAGCAAAATTTCGGATTACCGATGTTTTGAGCCCCGAAGAATACTTTTGCAGAAAAGATAAATTATTCATCTGTTGCGATTTTATTTTATGTCGAATTGCTGTGAGTTAAAGTAGTTGTATGATGCTAACAATCAGGTAATTATTTATGGTAAACAGGCACAACTATTTCGTTTGTGTATGCACCATCGTCCGAGAAAACATTGACGTTATCAGGGTCGAAAAGAAATTCTGTTACCGTGAAAGTTTTCATTTTTTTTGCTTTTGCAATGAAAATATGTTGGAAATTTAAGTTGTTAAGATTAAGTACTAAGTTGTTATCAAAATCAATTAAGTTTATCCACGCAGGCATTTGTTTGGTTACACGCCAAGCATGAAATTTTGTGTAAAATTCCATCGTGTCTTTTATTGTCTCAAAATCAATCAACTCTTCGTAATTTAAGTGCCATGTAGCCGGCGATAAAACGACAGTTTTGTATATAACTCTAGGCAAGAATTTTGCGTTGCTCAGTTTTGCACCCCAATCGAATGATATATGATTGAGTTTGTTTTGATTTTGCAAATCTGTCAAAAAATGGTACATAGGTAAGTCATTGGTTGTTACGTTGTGAGCGTTGCTGAGTTTGGGAATTATTGTTTGTCCAGAATATTTGTGTATTAATACTATAGCATTATTTTTAATGCTAATTAAAATATCGGTTATAAGTATTTTATTCTTCGAAGATACATTGGCAGCCGACAAATATGGAATTTCAAAATTGTGAAATGATTTATGACATAGCACATTTCCGCTGCGATAATTTGGCAGGTGAGTAATTTCTGAAACAATACTGTTTGGATATTTATTCTGCTCATAAGTAGCTATTTCGGTGCAAAGTTGCGCAAGCTCCGTATGCTCCGAGGCAAATCTACCCAATAGCGGTAGTGCGCTTGTCCCACCAGCACCTTGTAATACTAACTCGCAGTGTTCCAGACTATTCCCAGAATCTACTATACTGAAAATGATATTAAAGGTGTCTGGTAATTGAGAATAATTTGCATTAAAGTTAGAAATTTTCTCTTCATCAATCAATATTTCATTTGCCTGGTCTTGAAGTGCTTGCTCGTATAACTGAAAAAGAAAATCATCTTTAGACGTTGTTTTTTCTGTTTTGTGGCTTACATTTGCTTTAAACTCTAAATCATCAATCAGTGGAGCAATACCAGCGCGTGAATATGATGGGTACCCAATTCCATTATCTACGTCTAAAACACGAGCCAAAGGCTGTGTATTTTCCCCATATCGCTCTGTAAAAGCATCAATAAACTCCTCAATATTGGGATTTGTTTCGACTTGTTTCAAGCGCATTACCACATCAAGCGCATCGGATATTAAACTGAAAATTGTATCGGAAATTTCTGCTGATTTTACTTTTTTGTATGAATTGCAGAAAAGTACATTTTTACCTTTAAAATTCTCATCAAAATTCGCAGCTAATTTAGACAAATTATTTGCAGCTTTAATAAAACTATCTCCAGATGTGTTTTCTAACTTAACAGATTCATTATAAATGTTTTGTACCTGTTTACTTAAAGAATTTTCTGCTATTGAATTATTACTCAATAGTAATTTTACCATTGCTTTTAGTTGGTATGGGCGTGTAATAGCTGGCGATTCAATTGGTACAAATACCTGATTTGATATTAACTCGTAAATGTAATCTTTTGCATCACCTTCGTCAACACCCCAATCAATAAGCATTTTTACCATCTCCTCAATGGTGCTACCCTCGGAAACTTCGAGGAGTAATCTATCAAGATATTCATTATTATCTATTTGTACAACACTATTTTTGTATTTATTGCTTGCATCAATGCGCTGTTCAACGTATCGAAGCGACTCACCTACTGGGTAAATTGAAGAGTTTGCTACATACCTAAAAATTTTATTCGTATCCTTGTCTTGCGCTAACTTACGCATAATAGTAGCCGAAACTTCAAAATCAATAGAAATTTTACGTATGTCCATGTCCGATTTCTCGAAAGAAATAGATGTTTTATCATCAATATCACCAACTGCCAAGCTGGCAAACAACCCGAAAGGTGTTGGTCTTGAACACATTCGGGAATAGTAGCAAAGCAATGTGTTTTGCAATTTGGTAATATTTTTTTCGGACATTTTTTCGCCAGCCAACCACTTTTGTGTCTGCATAAATAGCTGAGGAGATGCAAGATACAAGGCTTCTTGAATTCGCGTATTCCGATAAATTCGTTTTAGTTTTTTCACGCTAACATCATCACGCGAAACAAAATTGAAAAAATTGGCAAAGGGCAATGCCGGAGTTCGTACTACAAATCGCCCAAATGACTGTATATTTTGTCTGTTATCCATGAGTTAATACTTTGTATATTAAGCTAGAAACTATCTTACTTTTAATCAAAACAGTATGTATAACCCTCTCAAAATAAATTCATTATCCGAAGGAATTGTTTTTTCAATGACTGTGATGCTAATTTATACAAATTTAACATCGACATTTAATAATTCAACTTATGACTAAATTTGTTCATAAAAATATGTAATTAGTAATGGAAAATTAATAATTAATAATTTTGCTTACGCCTGATTTAGTTTTAGTTAGGAATTTTAATGGCTTACTTTATTAAATTCATTTTACTTAGTAACAGAAACATTTTGCCATAGCAACATAAAATCGTGTTCGGACTGAAACCAAGTTTTGCTATCGGACATACTATATTATTGTACAAGGTTTATTTATAAAAAGCAATTTTTGCGGATAAAAATGATAATCAGCTTTTTTAGGGCGGCATAAGGGCTTTCCGCTTGTAGTTGCCTTGCACCTTGCGTTTTTGGCAGTGCGTTTGGCGGAGCTTCCTATCGGTCGCTCGCCAAAAC
>JAOZMU010000393.1 GCA_029934165.1 Bacteroidales bacterium | reverse complement strand
TTCGCACGTAAAGTACTGGTAATAAGTACAAAAAGTGGTTTTCTTAGAGGCACTAGATAGCATAACTTGTTTATGACTATCTAATTTTTGCAAGATAATTGTTAATTCTTTTGACATTATTGCAACGAAAATACAATTTTCTTTTAAAAATATTATTGATTACTATGTTGAATATCAAATATTTGAAGATACTGAGCAAAATATACTTGGTTATGTCTGAAAGTATTTTTATATTTAAATAATTTGATAAGTAAAATGAATTTAATAAAGTAAGCCATTAAAATTCCTAACTAAAACTAAATCAGGCGTAAGCAAAATTATTAATTATTAATTTTCCATTACTAATCTACCCTTTTAATTAGCGAAAGGTAAGTATTTGTATAGAAATAGAATAATTAAGTTTATAGGATTTGTTCATAAAAATCACCATACTGTCTGTATGGCTTCAAACAATACCGACAGTGGTATCAATAACCAATATATCTTCTACGATTAACTATTTTTACTTATATTAATAATTAAACTACTAATAATGAAAAAGTATTTTTTAACACTTGCTCTTACAATCTTTTGGTTGTCTTCGACAATTTCGTTTGCGCAAGAGAAATCAGAGGGTTATGTTTTTACTGACGTAAAAGTAATTAAAGACACAGAAACCAAAAACCAACATCGTTCTGGGACTTGCTGGAGCTTCTCTGGGCTTGGTTTTTTTGAGGCAGAATTAATTCGTATAGGAAAAGGCGAATTCGACCTTTCTGAAATGTTTATCGTACGTAATACGTATGCAGAAAAAGCAAAAAGATACATACGAATGCACGGAAATATGAATTTTGGAGGCGGTGGTGCTTTTCAAGATGTTGTCGATGTCATTCAAAAATATGGAATCGTGCCTGAAGCGTCATGTCGTGGTCTCGAATATGGAGAAAAAGGGCATGTTCACGGCGAATTAGATGCTGGATTAAAGGGCTATGTTGATGCTATCATAAAAAATGATAACAAAAGCCTTTCGACCGCTTGGCTAAAAGGTTTTGAGGGGATTTTAAGTGCATATCTTGGTGAATATCCAAGTAACTTTACGTACAAAGGAAAAAAATACACGCCGAAATCGTTCAAAGATTATCTTGGATTAGACATGAAGAACTATGTTCAAATAAGTTCTTATACGCATCACGAGTTTTACGCACCATTTGTTATCGAAGTTCCTGATAACTGGAGTTCTGGTATTGTTCAAAATGTACAAATTAATGATTTTGAGGTAATTATCGACAATGCTATCGACAAAGGATACACAGTAGCTTGGGCAGCAGACGTAAGCGAAAAAGGCATATCGTTTGGACAAGGTATTGCAATAGTTCCAGACATTAACTTCGATGAAATGTCTGATACAGAGCAATCTAAATGGGATAAAATGTCTAAAACCGAGCGAAAATCGTATGCGTTTAACAAACCCGGGAAAGAGAAAAAAATCACCCAAGAAATGCGTCAAATAGCATTTGATAACTACCAAACAACCGATGACCACGGAATGCAAATTGTTGGTGTTGCAAAAGACCAAAAAGGTAATAAGTACTACAAAATTAAAAACTCATGGGGAACAACCTATAATAAATACGGTGGGTATTTTTACGTTTCTGTACCATTCATCAAATATAAAACGATGTCTATAATGGTAAACAAAGAATCTGTTCCTGCCAATATTGCAAAAAAACTTAAATTATAGATTTTTAATCTTTGTTCTTAGAACAAAGATTAAATTAACCTATACCACTCACTATTTGCTGTTTTTACAATAAAATCGTAAATCCTTGTCTCAATATTAAAAAGTGCAGGACACTTAAAACAAAAAAACGGCTCAATTTTGAGCCGTTTTTTTGTTTCCGTATTTTAGTAAAAAAGAGAAAAATAATTAGTCCAATTAATTTGTAACCTGAACATTATCAGGCGCGTAAGTGAATTATTAAGTACTCTTATGAAACTACTTTACTGTCATCGCCAAAAAGCGAATCGACAAACTCTTCTTTATTAAAGACTTGTAAATCAGTCATTTTCTCTCCTATACCAATGTATTTTACAGGTATCTTAAATTGGTCCGAAATCCCGACTACTACTCCACCTTTTGCTGTCCCGTCTAACTTTGTGATAGCAAGAGCATTAACCTCAGTTGCTTTTGTAAATTGCTTTGCTTGCTCAAAAGCATTTTGCCCCGTAGAGCCATCAAGAACAAGTAGGATTTCGTGTGGTGCGCCCGGTACAACTTTTTGCATTACTCGTTTTACCTTTATTAGCTCGTTCATCAGGTTCACTTTGTTGTGCAAACGCCCAGCAGTGTCAATTATCACAACATCGGCATCATTGGCTTGTCCTGACGAAACGGCATCAAAAGCAACCGAAGCAGGGTCTGAACCCATCTTTTGTTTCACGATTGGAACTTGAACACGCTCAGACCAAATGACCAATTGCTCTACTGCAGCAGCCCTAAATGTGTCTGCTGCACCAAGATACACGCTCAACCCCGATTGTTTGAATTGATGCGCTAATTTGCCAATTGTTGTGGTTTTGCCTACACCATTTACGCCAACAACCATTATCACATACGGTTTTACACCATCTTTAGGTATTGGCTCTGTGTTAAAATCGGTATTATTTTCGGCAAGTAAAAAGGCAATCTCTTCTTTCAGTATTCGATTTAACTCTGCTGTACCAAAATATTTATCCTTTGCTACTCTGCTTTCAATCCTAGTGATGATTTTCAAAGTTGTATCTACTCCAACATCTGAAGAAATCAAAACTTCTTCCAAATTATCAAGCACCTCTTCATCAACTTTTGATTTTCCGGCAACAGCCCTAGTAATCTTTTGGAATACGCTTTTTTTTGTTTTTTCGAGTCCCTTGTCGAGATCTTTTTTTTTCTTTTTTGAAAAAAGTCCGCCTAAAAATGCCATAATTCAATTGTATTAAATTATTATGAACCAACAACATAACAAACAAAAAAGCCTTCCTCTTGTAAAATAGAAGAAAGCTTTTTGCTTTTGATTATTCCCGATAAATTACTATTTCTTCTTGAAGAAATCTGCAACTTCTTCTTGTGGGATAATACTCTCTCTAAATAGGTAAGCTCCGCTTTTTGGAGATTTTACCATTTTTATCGCCTTAGCAAGAACTTTTCCGTCTGCCTTTTTCAGCGTTGCAACTACTTTCTTAGCCATATTCTAAAACGTTTTATTTGATTTCGCGGTGCAGTGTTACCTTCCTCAAAATTGGATTAAACTTCTTCAACTCCATTCTCGCAGGAGTATTTTTTCTGTTTTTGGTAGTGATGTAACGAGAGGTGCCGGGCTGTCCGCTTTCTTTATGCTCTGTACATTCCAAAATCACTTGTATTCTGTTCCCCTTCTTCTTAGCCATTTTTTATCCTCCTTTAAAATTTTTTGATAAATCCTTTGTCTTGTGCATCTTTCAAAGCAACTTTTAAGCCCTTTTTGTCGATGTTGCGCATTCCTGCTGCCGACACTCGTAGTTTTACCCAACGATTCTCTTCTTCGAGAAAGAATTTTTTATCAAATAAATTTGGATAAAATCGTCTTTTAGTTCTCCTTTTCGAGTGTGAAACGTTGTTTCCCACCATCATTTTCTTCCCAGTAATTTGACAAATCCTTGACATTTCTCCTATATTTTCGTGTTGTTTCAATTGGTGCGCACCTCTTTATTGATGCGTCTTTTCCGAAATGATTTGCAAAGTACGTCAAATTTATTCGATTAATCAAATAATTTAATCCTTTTTTCGGACTATCTTCATAATTTAAATTGGGCTGTGGTATTTATCTCTTTTTTCGGTTAAGTACTTAATACTATTTATTAGATAAAACATTGTACTGATATTCATGTTAATATTAGATTTTGGACAAAAAACAATCGGGGCTAAATGTTTTACTATTTGACTGAAAAACAGCAAATAGTGGTATAGATTAATTTAATCCTCGTTCTAATAAATCATGATTTGTTCACAAAAATCAATTCACACAAAAAAGAAATATTGATTTTTTTATGGGCGGCATCGGGCTTTCCGCTTGTAGTAGGTGTGCTGCCATGCGTTTTTGGCAAGCATTTTGGTGTGGGCTCATTTCAATCGCCACGCCAAAACGTGCCAAAAATCGCATGCCAACACACCGAGCTACCGCTACAATCCCTGCCGCAAAAC
>JAOZMU010000392.1 GCA_029934165.1 Bacteroidales bacterium | reverse complement strand
TTAATTTATATAGACTTGAAAGTGGCTTCGGTTTATACCAAAGTCAACCATTAAAATATAGATTAAATTATTTTCTTAAAACATAGTGTTTTTCATCAATAGTTGTATGTGGCTTATATTCAATAAAATGATTTCTTAATAAATTATACTATGTGCTTAATTTTACAAATATGCGATAATTTTTTTCTCAAACAAAGAAAATTGACACAGAACATTGCTTTTTGATTATCAAGAAATCCTTATTTTTGCAAAACCTTGGAATAAAAAACAAATTTAGTATGAAGTCCGAATTTAGTGAAATTTTTATTATATTTAAACGTTATAATTCGTGAAAATATGTCTAAGTAATGGAAAATTAATAATTTTGCTTACGCCTGATTTAGTTTTAGTTAGGAATTTTAATGGCTTACTTTATTAAATTCATTTTACTAAGACCTTAATAATTATTGTTTAATACTTAAAGATAAAATTTGATGAAAAATTATTTGCTTACAATTTATTTGTGCGTTTTAAGTATATTTACAGTTTCAGCACAAGAGCCCGGAGATACAATCTGGACAATGAAGTACGGTGGAATTCATACTGATGCATTTCAAGATATTGCGATAACTCCAGAAAATGATTTACTGATGGTAGGAGAGACCTATTCTTTTGGTTCACAGGATGATGTAGGAAATTTTTGGATATTTAAAACAGATTCTGATGGTAACGAAATTTGGAATAAAACCTTTGGTGAAGAAACCGAAGATGATGAAGGTACTTCTCTTGTAATTGCATCAACCGGTGAGTATTATTTTGCCGGTGCAACAAAATCTTATTCCGATACCCAAAGTAGTTGGCTAATAAAAACAGATACGAATGGCGATATTATTTGGGAGAAGATTTACTTAGGTGCTACTTCGAGCTTTATCAGTTCAATAATTGAAAATAGTGAAGGAGATTTTGTCTTAGCAGGTTATTCAGTAGAAGCTGGAGTTGCAAATGTTCTTTTACTAAAGTATTCGCCTGAGGGCGAGCTTCTTAGCGAAGCTGGTTTTGGTGGTGTTTCATCAGACGGCGCATACTCAATTAAACAAACATCTGATAATGGGTATATTATCTCGGGTTTTACAACATCTTTTGGAGCTGGTAATCGTGATATTTATTTGATAAAAACGGATGAGGACTTTAATGAAGAATGGACACAAACTTTTGGAACTATCAACTTTGAAATGGCTTTTGATGTGGCAGTTACAAATGATGGGGGATATGTTTTAGGCGGAACAACAGGTCCTATACAAAATGGAGATTTGTGGATAATAAAAACCGATGAATCTGGCAATCAAGAATGGGAGGTTTTAGTCGAGCAGCCCGGCGAATGGGGACAGGTAAACGGCTTATTGTTAGCCAGTGACGGAAACATTGTGGCAACAGGATTTACCGAGCCAGGTGGAAATGATGCTTTTATGGTAATGAAAATTGACATGGACGGAAATGTAATATGGGCGGGTGAATATTCCGCTTCTGCATTGCAAAATATTAGTATGGCAATTACCGAAAACAACGAAGGAGACTATTATGCGATAGGACAATTTGGCATGGGTTTTAATATGGACGCTCGGTTAATGAAAATAAAAGGAGATGGCATAACTTTAAATGACGAAACCGATATTATTTCGTACAGTTTTACGGAACAAACCGGACAGGCAACTATTGATTCTGACGCTCATACAATAAATATTGAAGTAACGCAAGCAACCAATTTAACAGCACTAATTGCTTCTTTCACCTTATCGGAAAATGCTGTTGCCACCATAGAAGGTAATGTTCAGGATACAGATATAACGGCTAATGACTTCTCTTCTGATTTAACATATTTAATAACGGCAGAAGACGGCGTAACTACTCAAGAGTGGACAGTTTCGGTGTCATTACTCTCTTCAATTGGTGATATTGAGTTAGTTACCAATCTTTATCCCAATCCTGTAAGAGATGTTTTAAATGTTGAAACAGTTGAAAGAATAAACAAAATTTCAATTATTGACATGAGCGGAAAAATTGTTTTTGAAGAAAATATTAATAAAAACAATAGCCAAATTGATTTTTCTACCTACGAGGCTGGTTTATATTTAGTCTATATTGAGTTTGATAATTGCGTAGTGATGAAAAAAATAAGCAATACTAAATAGTGTCTATCCATAAAGTTTACTAAACTGATGGTGTGGCTTAAAACCTCACCGTCAGTTATTTATTGCTGAACTTTGTGTAGTTAGCCAAAAAAAACGTAAAATTCTTTTTGAAATTTTATAAAAAACTTGAAAAATAGAATAAATGAAATATAATGTACTAAAATATATTAGTAAGTCAGAAATCGACAAAAGTTTTAAAAAACTGAAGAAGGATAAAACTGTTACCGTTACTACTGGTAATAAAGAAATTAAAGAAACAATTAAAAAATTAGCAAAACTTATTGTATCTAAATACGATAATTATATAACAATTTGTAACGGAAATTACCAAGATTTATTAGATAAATATAAAGCAAAATACTTGGAATATGTAGCTGAAGAAACAGAACAAAACAATCAAAGAGGTGCGTACACTGCTTATTATTCTAGTATTGAGCCTGAGGAAAAATACGTTAATAAGTATATAAATTATTATCATCGTACAGATGCAGTTAGATTTAAAAAATATACTCCTACAAAAGAAGACGAAGAGAGAGTTTTATGTTTTAACTTAGAACGGGGTTATAAATCCCACTCACAATTTAGTTTCAGTTTTTGTGTCTATTTTAATTCAGAACATATCCTTTGTTTTGATATGATAACCATCAAAAGTAAAAACAGGGAAACAGATGTCTATGAATTTGATACCGTAAAAACTTCTGTTAGTAAAGTAATTGAACTCATTGAATCATTTTTAGAGTTAAATATTAAAGAAGAAGAAAATTATAAGAAAAGACAAATAAAACTTGAAGATAATAAAATTAAAAATGGAAAAATTAACCAACTTAAACAAAAGGCTGGAATAATAAATGTAAAAAAAATATTAGATGAGATAGATTTCAATTATAATATTGAAGAAATGCACGGAGCTTTTAAAATTCATATTGCGTTAGATAAAGGTATTACTTCTATTAAAGTTCCGAAAAAAAACCTTAGCAAAAGTTTACCCTATCTGGCTGAGTTTGTGGAAACTATACTAAAAGCAAATGAACTAAAAATATATTTTAAACACTTAAATATTTAAAAAAAATGTGGTGGAAATCTTATAAAAGTCGTATAAATAAGAAAGTTCTTTTTGAAATTTTAGATGACTCTTTTAACAATGAAGAAAAACTTGTTGTAGAAACAAAAGCAGAGCAAAAAACGATACTATTAGAATTGCAGAAACATATTGAAAGCCGTAATATAGAAAAAAAAAGAACTTGGAATGACAGATTTTATATCCTTGAAAATTCGCTATATGTAACGGGACAAATAATAGGAAGAACAGTCTTGGAGCATTATAATATCCGCGACAATTTTATTATGCGTAACTATCTAATTGTGCAAATAAAAGAAAGTACACATACAAAACAACAACTGTATATGGCTATTTTTTTTAAAGATGAGATTCTTAATATTGAATTTCCTATTCATAAATATGGTTTTAATGACGAAAAATTAGAGCAACTTACCGTTAGATTTGATAAATATCAAACAACAAAACAAGATATTATTCAATTTATTGATACTTTAGTGTCAAAACAAAAAGAACTAGAACAAGAACAAAAAAACACAAAACTAAAGAAACAGAAAGTTACTGTTTTGAAAAGCAAAACCATTATTTCTAAGGTAAAAGAGATAATGAAAGAAAAAAAGATGGTGTATAGATTTGAAGAAAAACGAGATAAAATAATTCTAATAGTAAAACTAAAAAAATCAAAAGTAATAGAAATAACTATTACGTATAAAAAATTTCAAAGTGCATTACAAAATTTAAGCGAACTGATAGATAAATTAGTAGAACTTTACGAACATGGTATAGAGGTAAAACATAAACAAACAAACAATATAGATTATTATGATTGGATTAAAAACTAGGGATTAAAAATTTGTTTATTCCTTAAAATTCAATTGTTTATAAAGTTTTTTGTTACAAAAATAAATTTAACAAATATTGCAATTAGTAATGGAAAATTAATAATTAATGGGTAACTTTGGTATAAACCGAGGCCACTTTTGATGAAAAAAAT
>JAOZMU010000391.1 GCA_029934165.1 Bacteroidales bacterium | reverse complement strand
CAAACGTTTGAAAATATATTAATTTAATCCGAAAACCAAATTCACTCCAGTATAAGCACATTGTTGTATTCTTTCAGAGTAATTGGTATGTAAGTACTCTTACAAAAAAATTCCGCTTTTTATTAACGTAAGTTGCTAATAAACAGCTCAGTAGTTTCTTGAAAAATGTACTAGTCCATAATTTACAGTTACACCTTTGAAGTAATTTTAGTATCTTTGTGCAAAGAAGAACGCATCATAGGAAAATGTTTTTTGATATTTCACTTAAAATTAAGCAAATGAAGAAGATAGTCTACTTTATGTCGCAGGCTTTTGCAAGTATCGGAATCATCACAACGATTGTTATGTTTATTGCCTCAAGCCCAGTAACGGCAATTTTAAGTTTGATGACAGCCGTTTCGGGTTATCTTGCCTATCGTAAAATTGCTACTGGCTACAACAATAAAAACGAGTTTCGATTTGATGAAACAATGATTTTATCATCTGCTTTTCAAGGTGTTATAGCTCTAGTTTCGATAATTTATATTCTTGCCGAAAACAGTATTGCGGGATACACAATGTTGTTTGGCGTTGGTCTTTTTTCTGCTTTTGTATCAATGTTTATTATTGAACGGAAAAAAAAGCGGAAAAACATGACGGTAATGCAAAAATTAGAATACGATTCGAGTCTATCTGGGCGTGTTGCTGGGTCGATAGAGCAATGCCGACGTGACAGGCAGCAACTAAAAAGCGAAATAGAAAAGCTTAAATGGCTTACATACAACACAATAAATGACGTTTATGGCGACCTCGCTGAAAACAAAAAAACTATTGTTGCCGATTTTGAAAAATTGGAAAATAAACACAAGAAAAAACTCAACTATCAGCTTGTAAACGAGTGCAATAACCTTGTTTCAGGGTACAAAAATCAGATAAAAACTCGACTTTCAAAGATAAAGGTTTGCAAACAGTTGGAAGATGAATATGTCGAAACGCAAAAAAAACTTATATACTTAGAAGAGAAGAAGTTGGAGCAGCAAAGTCGCGAAAAACACGATGCCAACAAATTGGAGCGATTGAAAAACTACCGACAGCAACTTTCGGAAATGGACGAATCGTTGGAACTTGAGGCTACGTATAAAATCGCCTCGGATTTAGATGGAATAGACAGCGAAATAGATGAATTAAAAACAGAATTCGAACTTAAAGAAGAGTATTTCAAACAGCTCAACATTCTCTCTCGCGAATTTGCAGATACGTCAAATATTGAAAACTCCGATGCCTTTGAAAAAGAGTTAGATAAGATAAGTAAAAAAATCACGGAAAAATAGTCTAAGTAATGGAAAATTAATAATTAATAATTTTGCTTACGCCTGATTTAGTTTTAGTTAGGAATTTTAATGGTTTACTTTATTAAATTCATTTTACTAACAGAAAAAATTAGTGAAACAAACACATAATCAATCATTTAACTAAATTGAATATCGCAATCCAATGTTTATACCAAAACTTGCAGGGTGAGTTTTTAAGAATTTTGCGGGAAAATCGTCCGAGCCAGACCATATATTAAATAAGCCAAAATTCAATCGTAATCCCGATGAAATAATTAGTTTTTTGGTTATCTCTGCTTCATACTCAGCACCAATTGTAAAACCATAATCGTAATTAGAAAAATTATTAGAAACATCTCTCGTCTTTGTTGCAACAATTTGTTTGGCAAGATTCAATTTTGCTACATATAAACCGCCAACAATATTAATAACAGAGTTAATTTCTCTAAAATCTTTGCGCTCGAAAATATATTTAACAGCAACATCAAATGTCTGATATTGCAAATTTATTTCGCGCTTGGTGTAAAAACCAGAAATGTACTCGTTGTATTTTTGCCCAATTTCGGAAACAAAATAGCACTCGGCTTGAATCGCTATTTTTGAGCCTAATTTATAGCAAACAGCAATACCAAATGCTTTGCCAAAGTCCAAATTTGTTCTGTTTAGCTCATAACGGTTTAGTCCACTGGTAGTTGTGTTATTCAACAGCCAAATATTATTATAAGAAGCTATCACTCCAACAGAGAGTTTTTTCGTCTGTTTTGTTAAATATGCTTCATTTTTAACAAAAACCTTGTTTAAAATTTCTTTTTTACTTCCAATTAAACTTATTTCAACATTTTTGAACAAATTTTGCTCCTTTTCTTTGACAAAATCAGCGCAATAGGCTGTATCCAAAATTTCTACTTTCTCTTCAATTGCAACAAATTCCGAATTATTAATATTAAAGTTTTGCTTTATGTTATTAGTACTATTTGCCTTTATATTTGATACTTGAGAGCTATTTTTATATTTAGAATAATCAATTTTTCTTTGAGCAGAATTTGGCAATTCCTTCTTCACAAGCGCATTCTGTTGCGTATGAGGACTTTGCGTTGTGGGTAAAATAAAAACAAACGAAACAAAAACAAGAACAGCAGCAGCAAATGGCAGTAAAAACAGCAGTTTGCGATTTCGTTGCTGTGCGGACAGTTTTTTATCTATTCGTGTCCAAACATCATTTATATCAAGATTGTTTTCAATGTCTTCCCACAGAAAATCTGGTGGTCGTTCGTTGCGACTCTCAATTCCATTTCTGTACCATATTTCGAATTGATTGATTTTCACAACTACTTATGTTTGAGTGATTTAAGTTTGTTTTGAAGCATTCCTTTCGCACGGCTATATTGCGATTTAGAAGTGCCGACAGAAATATTCAGCTTTTTAGAGATTTCTTCGTGCGTAAATCCCTCGACTGCATAAAGATTAAAAATTACCCTTGCACCATGCGGCAAAGTTTGGACATTCTCTAGGATATAATCTACCGAAAGTTTTTCGTAAACAACTGGTAGCTCGGAACTTTCGTGATAAACAGACTGCCGCTCAATGTATTTATTTGTGCGTGTGGTTTTTCTGTAATAATCTATGGCTGTGTTGGTTATTACTCGACGCATCCACCCTTCAAAAGAACCGGCTTTTTTATAATGCTTAATACTATTAAATATTTTCATAAAGCCATCTTGCAAAATATCTTGCGCTTCCTCGCGACTACTGGCATAACTCAAACATATAGAGTACATTAACTCAGCATAATGCCTGTAAAGACTTTCCTGCGATTGTCTTTCGTTTTTCAGGCAACCGCGTATCACACTTGTCTCGTTATATGCGTTTTTGTTGAACATTTATCTCTCTAATAGTTTGATAAGTAGGTGCGTAAAGCTATATACAATACTTGAAAAACTGCTCTATATACTTAACTAAGTACTTTTACAAAAGTTCTTACGCTTTTTATTAACCTAAGTTGTTAATTCACAGCTTAAACGTTTCATAAAAAATAGGTCTTAGACCTTAATTTTCAAATTCTATTGAGATAGAGTTATCTATTCTATTGATAATTAAATCAAAAATTTCTCTATTATTTATATTGTCAATCAAAATTATTGGACTTTCTTCTTGTCCACTCAATGCGTTTGCAGCAACTTCAAACTTTTCTCTATCAATAACTTGAAACCAATACTGAGGTTCAATTTTTATTAATGCTGTATATCGCGTTGAGCTTTCGAAAACAATGTTGACCATATCTTCAACTGGCTGAGTATCAATGCTAAAAATCTGCTCGTTCTTAACACGTACAAAAACCCCAAATTCGCTTCCATTGATGCTTGAATATAAGCCTTTGAGACAAAATAAAATACTGTCGTTCTGAGACTTAACAAGCTCTTCGTATTCCGAAGAAAATTGCATTTCAACACGCGAGTAAATACCCTCAGGAATGTCGAACCAAAATGCTGGCAAATCATTTCTTTTTGAGAAAAAATATTTTTGAGATGGTTTCAAATCTCGTCTAAAATACACATCATCACCACTTTGCCGGCTGCCATCTAACGCCATTGATGAAAGAACTAAATAGCCCTCGTCAAATTTCAGATACGGCTGCTCATTTAAACTGTTTATCGTCCTGAAACACACATCAATTGTTGTAGGCTGAACAATGCTTTCCTTATTGCAACTTGCAGTTATTAAAAGAGTTACAATGCTAATAAACAGAATTACTGATTGATATAGACTCCAGATGTTTTTTTTGTTATTATTCATCGGATATTTTATTTTATTAAATTTATTCCAAACTATACTTCATAAATAATCGCCTATGTTCTAAATCAGGTCTAAGACCTATTTTTTATGAAACGTTTAAGCTGTGAATTAACAACTTAG
>JAOZMU010000390.1 GCA_029934165.1 Bacteroidales bacterium | reverse complement strand
GATACAAATACTTAAAAGTAAAAGGATTACAAAAAGACCTTCGGATTTAAGGTAATAGAAGAAATAGAATTAATGCTACACTTTCCTTCTAAGCGAAATGATAATGTGGTTTCATAAGCACGAAAAAGCTGTTGCTCACGGCATAACTCAATTTTATTTTCAGAAACATTACAAAATAAATCTAATTCCTTTTTTAAATCGTAAACGAATTGTCGCGAAATGTTGTATTTTTGTGATAGTTTCGTTACTGTGCCATAAACACAGAAAAACAATGCAATACAAGCGATTTTCATTCGCTTTTCTGTGCTTAAGTCTGCACGATGAGACGAGCTACTTTTAATTAAAATATTCTGTTCTTCTTGTTTGTACATAACATATTTTGTATTGGTTTGAACTACAAATATATGTATTTTGTACGCAAGAAGAACTTTTTGACTGTAAACTACTTATGAAACATACCCAAATTTGTCTGAATTTATACAAAATAAGGCAATTTTAACAAAAACCTAAATATTTTTACGTATTAAGGAATATTTAATTTGCTGATAATGAATACAATAAATGCTTTCTGACCGAATTTGGCTAAAAAAACCCGTAGAATACTGCGCTGCAATCTCTGTCGCAAAAGGGTTACAAAATTTGACACCGATATTTAATTAAACACCAGAACAATAACACCAAAAAATGACACATCGCGTAGCCATTGTAATACTAAATTGGAACGGGCAAAAATTTCTCGAAAAATTCTTACCCTCAGTCATCAAACACTCTGCTTATGAAGGTGTTGCAGTCTATATTGCAGACAATGGCTCGACTGATGATTCGCTTGGCTTTCTTGCAAAAAACTTTCCAGAAATAAACACAATTTCTTTCCCCGAAAACCATGGATTTACAGGAGGTTACAACCGTGCATTAGCTCAAATTGATGCAAAATACTACGTATTACTCAATTCCGATGTCGAAGTAACGCCAAACTGGATTCTCCCAATAGCCAACTACTTAGACAAAAACCCCGATGTTGCTGCCTGTATGCCAAAAATAAAAGCATATAACAACCAAACAAAATTTGAATACGCAGGCGCATCTGGCGGTTTCATCGACAAATTTGGCTTTCCGTTTTGCCGAGGGCGCATTCTTTCCGAAATTGAAGAAGATAAAGCACAGTACGATAAGACAATAGATATTTTTTGGGCAACAGGAGCATGCCTATTTGTTCGTGCCGATTTGTTCAAAAAAGTTGGCGGATTAGACGACAGTTTTTTCGCTCACATGGAAGAAATCGACCTTTGCTGGAGGCTGAAAAACATTGGTTTCAGAATTGTTTGCTATTCTGATACTGAGGTATTTCACGTTGGCGGAGGAACTTTACCCAATAACAATCCGCATAAACTTTTTCTAAATTACCGAAATAACCTGTTATTATTGTATAAAAATCTACCCTCAAGGCAATTATTTTTTGTCCTATTATTTCGTATGTTACTAGATGGGGCATCTGCACTTGCGTATTTATTTCGCGGCTCTTTTGGCTTCTTTGCAAGTGTTTTGCGAGCGCATTTTGCATTTTACCGTTTTATTCCTAAATTTCGACATAAACGCCGAAAGATAAAAGCGTTATCTCAAAAAATAAAGCATTCCGAAATTTATGACGGAAGTATTATTTTCGATTTTTTTATGCGTGGTAAGAAGCATTTTTCTCAGCTAATTTTCAAAACAGAAACAAAAACAAAAAAACAATAATTCGCAACAACCTAAATATCAATTGATTAAAACAAAGATATGAACAAATTTATCTACTTCCTTTTTTTAGGTTTTGTTGGTTTTATGCGCATCATACCATTTTGGTTGATTCATGTGGTTTCAAATTTTCTGTGGCTTTTGATGTATAAAATTTTCGGCTATCGCAAAAAAGTTGTTATGCAAAATTTGCAAAATTCTTTTCCAGAAAAAACTCCAAAAGAGTTAAAAAAACTCGCCTCACTTTTCTATAAAAACCTCTGTGATATAACTTTAGAAAGTCTCAAAGGTTTTTCTATGTCAAAAAAACAAGTCTTGAAAAGGTTTCGCATAACAAATCCAGAAGTCGTAAATCAGTATTTTGACCAAGGAAAAGACGTACTGTTTTTAGCATCTCACTACGCAAATTGGGAGTGGGGAATTCAGGCTGCTGGAATGCAGTTAAAACACGATGTTTTCTCAATCTACAAGCCGTTATCAAATCCGTATATTGAGGCATTTTCAAACAAACGGCGGTCGCAATTTGCGATGAATATGGTAGCAATGCAAAACACTCGCGAGGTATTTGCCGCCGAATCCGAGAAACCACGCGGCTTTATTATGGCTGGCGACCAAAATCCATCGAACAGCAAGAAAGCAATTTGGGTCGATTTTTTGAATCAGGACACCGCTTGTTTACACGGCATTGAGTCGTATGCACGCCGAGCCAATATTCCACTAATTTATTTCGATGTTCAGCGTCTTCGTCGTGGGTTCTACACCTTGGAAGTCATACAGTTACACGACAGTCCGCAAGATACCAAGCATGGTGAAGTAACACAAATTTACATGAAAACCCTCGAAAATATCATACGTAAAAAACCACAAGACTGGCTTTGGTCGCATAAAAGATGGAAAAATACGCGCACTAAATCTAATTCGGATAATACGCATAAGTAAAAGAAATAGGCACTCATACAAAAGTTTTTACTTATTTGCATGTCTGTAATTTGCTGATAATTTGAGTTTTACAGAATTGTGTAAGCAACACTAATTATGTCTTATACCTTAAATAACAAATTAGAGCTAAAAATATATGCCAACATTAAATTGGATAGGAAAGGATAAAGTTGTAAACCATCATCAAGACGTGCCGTTTAAAGTGTTGGAACATAAATACGGATTTACGGCAGAAAAAGGCGAACAAAAACAACAAACCGAAAGCGGAAACAAAATAATTCACGGCGACAACCTCGAAGCCCTGAAAAGTCTTTTGCCAGAATACGAAGGAAAAATTAAGTGCATATATATTGACCCACCATACAACACAGGAAACGAAAAGTGGGTTTACAATGACAACGTAAACCACCCAAAAATAAAAAAATGGCTTGGCGAAATTGTCGGCAAACAAGGCGAAGACCTTACAAGGCACGACAAATGGCTCTGCATGATATATCCTCGTATAAAATTATTACACAAACTTTTAAGCGATGACGGAGCAATCTTTATTTCTATTGATGACAACGAACAAGCAAACCTGAAATTGATGTGCGATGAAATTTTTGGTAGTGAAAACTTCATTAATAACGTCATTTGGCAAAAAAAATTTAGCCCACAAAACGATTCAAAATATTTTTCAGATAATCACGATTTTATTGTTGTTTATTCAAAACAAAAAAATATATGGAACAGGAATTTACTTCCTCGAACAACAGAACAAAATAAACGTTACAAAAATCCTGACAACGACCTAAGAGGCGAATGGACATCTGGCGATTTATCAGTTAAAACTTATAATGCAAATACAGATTATCCTATAACGACACCAAGCGGGAAAATTATTAGACCTTCTGAAAGTAGGTGTTGGTCAATTTCAAAAGAAAAATTTAAAAAATTAGTAGAAGACAATAGAATATGGTTTGGGAAAAGTGGTAATAATGTCCCTCGGTTAAAAAAATTCATTTCAGAAGTTCAGCAAGGAACTGTTCCTATTACAATTTGGGAACATAAAGAAGTTGGGCATAATCAAAGTGCAAAACAAGAATTAAAAAAAATATTTCCAATAGAAAAATCGCTTTTTAATACACCAAAACCAGCTTCTTTAATTGAAAGAATATTACATCTTTCTACCGACAAAAACTCAATAATCCTTGACAGCTTCGCAGGCAGCGGCACAACCGCTCACGCTGTTTTAAATTTAAACAAAGAAGACAGCGGAAACAGAAAATTTATAATGATAGAAATGGAAGATTATGCCGAAACGATTACAGCCGAAAGAGTAAAACGAGTAATAAATGGTTACGGAGAAGACAAAAAAGCAGTAGAAGGCACAGGCGGAGATTTTGATTTTTACGAACTTGGCAAACCAATTTTCAAAAAAAACAAAAACTTAAACAAAGAAATAGGCGAACAAAAGATACGAGAATATATTTAATTATAACGAAGTTAAATTAACCTAGTACAGACATATTAAATAATTGACTTGAAACTGCTTAATTTTCTGAATGCAAG
>JAOZMU010000389.1 GCA_029934165.1 Bacteroidales bacterium | reverse complement strand
CATCTGCAATGGCTTGATATTCAGGGAGGTATTGAAGTCAGAAACTTGTGTTACTTTTAAGCTGAAAAGCCGGAAAAACTTTTCTTATAGTTGCTAACTGTTTGATTATCAAATTAAAGTGTAACTCACTCTGATTTATTTAAACCTTTACTAATCAATGATTTAGAGTTTTTTTTAATAGTTCTTCCGACTTTTCAGTTTTAAGGCATTTTTTATAACATTTACACTTTTTAAAACCTTATATTTTGTTTTTGACTCGAAAAAATAGCTATCATAGTTTACAAACCTTATTTGATATACATAAGGTCAAAAAAAGATAATCGGTTTGTTTTTTGCTAAGGTTTTAAGCAAAAAATAAGGTTTTTCGTATTTTCAAAATAACGTTTAAAAGTGTAAATGTTATTCATTGACTATGAAACATACCTGTTTTTAATGTAGAAAACTTCAATTTATAAAAACTAATTTTGAAACACCGAAAGGCAAATTATTATGCAAAATAGTAAAAGAAATATAGCAATAAAATCAATTGTGTTATTTGTAATAATAATTATCCCATGGATAATTGTTTTTATTGTAACAGATAAAATTTCAAAAAGCAATATTGCCGATGAAATTAAAATAATTGATTATAAAGAAGATACTTTAATAAAGCAGGCAGACCACAAAAAGTTTGAAATCTTACAACAAGATTTTGCTGGACCAGAAGACGTTACTGCAGCTTGTATAACTTGCCACAACGAAAGGCACAAAGAAATTATGAACTCGTCTCACTGGTCTTGGGACAGAGAGGTTGTGAGAGAAAATGGAGAAACCGTAAGAATAGGAAAGCATAATATTGTAAATAATTTTTGTATTGCAACAAACTCAAATACTTGGAAATGCACAAGTTGTCATATTGGTTATGGCTACAAAGATAAAGATTTTGATTTTGCTGACGCAAAAAAAATAGATTGTATCGTTTGCCATGATAATACAGGAACTTACGAAAAACAACCATTAGGTTCGGGCTATCCTGTTACGAAAAAGAAGAAATTTGCTAAAAAAACATATTTTCCACCAGATTATAATTATATCGCAAAAAATATTGGTACACCTAAAAATGAAAATTGTGGAGTTTGCCACTTTTATGGTGGAGGTGGTGATAATGTGAAACATGGAGATTTATCAAGCGATTTATATCATGCAGATAAAGAAATGGATGTTCACATGGACGAACACGGCAACGCAATGAGTTGCGTAGATTGTCACGACACGGAAAGACACAAAATACCTGGGAAATCGTTCAGCGTATCAAATAAAAAAGATGATTTTAGTTGTCAAAAATGCCATGAATTAACACCACATAAAAATATAACTTTGAATAATCATACAAATAAATTGGCTTGTCAGACATGCCATATTCCTGTGTATGCTAAAGGAGTATCAACAAATACTTATTGGGATTGGTCAACAGCAGGACGAGTTGATAAAATGGGAGAACAAATAAAAGAATATGATAGTATTGGAAATGTTAGTTATAAAAGTGGAAAAGGAAACTACGAATGGGGAACAAATTTAGAACCCGAATATGTGTGGTTTAATGGAAAAGCAAGTAACTATGTTTATGGAGATGTTATAGAAGACACAACTGTTGCCCTTCAAATAAATGAATTACATGGTAGTTATGCCGATGGAAAATCAAAAATAGTACCTGTTAAAGTTCACAGGGGTAAGCAGATTTTTGACCCCAAAAATAAAATGCTAATAATTCCTCACGTTTATGGACATAGCGATTCTGCTTATCATCACGGGCTTGACTGGGATATTTCTTCCAAAGTAGGAATGGAATACGCTGGACTTCCGTACAGTGGAAGTTATTCGTTTATTTCTACGGAAATGTATTGGACTATAAATCACATGGTTGCACCAGCAGAGCAAAGTGTAAGTTGCATAGAATGCCATGCACGAGACAGTAAACTCAAAGACCTGACAGACTTCTATTTAATAGGACGAGACAGAAGTAAATTGTTGGATACTCTTGGTATAATATTTATAATACTCTCATTTATAGGCGTTTTTATACACGCTGGAATTAGATTTATGAGCAGAAAAAAATCATAATTTTTTGATTGTACAACAGTTTAGTGATAAAAAGATTTAATATTTATACTAAAAAAATTATTTCACTAAACTTTGTACAAGGAGATGTGTAAAGATAATCGACACTTTTGCAACCGTTATTAATCAGAATATCAACATAATACACTCCTAACAAATAGCACTATGCGCTTAATTTTATCATTCTTAGAAAATAAACCAATTAAATATTTTTCACATGCAAAAACAAACATACATATATCGTAGTTTTGAGAGATTTTGGCACTGGTCTCAAGCATTATTAATATTCTTTTTAATGCTAACAGGTTTTGAAGTCCATAGCTCATTTGAGTTACTTGGATTTGAAAATGCAATTAAATGGCACAATATCGCAGGATGGGCTTTTTTGATTCTCATTATTTTTGCAATATTTTGGCATTTCGTAACAGGAGAATGGAAGCAATATATTCCAACAATCAAATTTTTAAAAGAGCAAATTCAATTTTATATTTCAGGAATATTTAAGGGCGCACCTCACCCAACAAATAAAACAAGATACAATAAATTAAATCCACTTCAAAGACTAACTTATTTGGGTTTAAAACTATTAGTTATACCAGTTCAGGTTATTACTGGTTTTATATATATGTATTTTTTATATCCTGATAATCAGTTAAATATAGGTGATATTGAAGGAATTGCCCTAATTCATACCGCAGGAGCTTTTGCTCTAATTATTTTTGTTATAGTGCATGTTTATTTAACAACAACCGGTCATTCGGTTACAGCAAGTATTAGTGCGATGATTACAGGTTGGGAAGTTGTAGATGTAGATGAAAAAGAAGAACGCCTAAAACACATGCAAGAAGCCGTGGAAAAAAGTGCAGCAGGTTATTATCAGTTAGACAAAACAGGTATTTTTGTTGATGTCAATGAGGCATGGATGGAAATGTATGGATACAAAAATAGAGACGAAATAATTGGAAAACACTACTCTCTAACGCGAGATGAAAAGCATGTCAAAGAGTTAGAAGTGTTTGTAACAAAAGTTCTTAGCGGAGAAAAAATAATTGGAAAACCAGTAGTTCGTAAAGGTAAAGACGGAGTAACAGGAAAACATATTTTATCTGCAAATCCAGTTATTGAAGACGATGAAATAATTGGCGTAGAAGGTTTTATCTTAGATATTACTGGTTTTGATGATAACGCACAACAAATGTATCACGCAGTAAAAAACAGTAGTGCAGGTTATTATCGCTTGAATAATCAAGGATATTTTGTAGATGTAAATCCATCATGGTTAGACATGTATAAATTAGACACCAAAGATGAAGTTATAGGAAGGCACTTTTCTTTATGTAGAGAAACAAAAGATTTGGAAGAACTACAAGACATTGTAAACCAGGTGATGACAGGAAAAATTATCTCTAATAGAATTGTTACAAGAAAATGTAAAGACGACTCTGTTGGAAAACACATACTTTCTGCAAATCCAATTTATGAAAACGACCAAATTATTGGTATAGAGGGATTTATATTAGATATTACCGGTTTGAACGAATAAGAAAAAGTAGTTAAAATCAAACAAGTTATATTTTGATTTAACGCATTAAGGCTTCAGTTTTTTTCTTTAATATTACTTCTGCAAAATTCGAAAAACCAAAGTTATTGTTTAAATTAATTTAAGTATCAATACAATACACATCATAGTGAATCGTACTATGTGTTTAAAAACAAAGAAAAGCGGCGTAAAGGAATTAATCTTTACGTTGCTTTTTGTGTTTGATAACACTTTTAAAGTTAATTTTTCAATACATTTACAATTGATAGTGAATATCAAACATTTGATAATACTGTAATTACGTCATAAAAATCTAGGCTCATATAGATAATCAAGGTGTTGTTTGTTGCAACAACAAAAATACTGTATTATGATTTAATATAACAAATTTAATTGACGATAAAAAGTGTTTTGAGGAGGTCAGAAATCTACGTTGGGAAAAACAAGTTATTTGTCCAGTTTGTGCTTCTATTGATATAAGCAAAGATGGTCATCATGAAAGTTGTGAGTATCGACAAAGATATAGGCATGTTTCATATAAACTTTACACTTTAAAAAACCAGCGATTCGGGAGCATTATTAGATATTGACTATAAACACCTGAATACCTGCA
>JAOZMU010000388.1 GCA_029934165.1 Bacteroidales bacterium | reverse complement strand
TTTCTTTTTCAACATGAATGCAATGATTATTGATAAAAACGTAACTTGTTACATTAATACAAACACAACAGAATCTGCCAATTACACTGCCGAACTTATCACAGAAAACATAATGGGCGACAATTTCAAAATAACCATAAAACCAAACGATGCGAGCGAGAAAATTCTTTCGACAGACGGAACAGTAAATAGGTCGATGATAACGTTTGATGGTACAAAACGCTATGTTTTTGATGGACAGTACGATGGAGATGGTAATAATTGGTTGAAATTTGTTCATAACAAAAACGACCAGCCAACATTTCATTTTGTTAATGATGCTCAGGACAACATACTGCAATATCTTAACATTCAAGGACAACCAAACCTTGACCCTCGTGGAATTATTTTCATCGACACAGCTCTTGTTTCGGGTAACGATGACAACATTATCCAAAACAATATCATAAAACACAACGGAACGGCAACAAAAAACAGTATCTATTCATCGGGAAGCATTGCTGATGAAAATACCTCAAATTCGGACAATATAATTTCAAATAATACAATTTCAGATTTTATTGAAAATGGAATTATTTTGACGGAATTTGGAAACGGCGATAACTGGACTATCTCGGATAACATAATCTATAATAACGAAATATCCGAAGCCGAACAATCGGCAATACGCATCGAAGCCGGAAACGGACACACAATTTCAAATAACATGATTGGTGGCAATGCAGCTGATAATTCCGGCATTTGGGAAAACACAGGAACGCTACTATTTTCATTGATAAATATAAATGTAGGCTCGTTAGCTGCATCAAATATAAGCGGAAACACAATCAAAAATATTCATGCCAATCAAACAACAGGAAAATACGTCAGGAGTATTTATGTTGCTGGCGGAGTTGCTAATATTGATGCTAATATAATTGACAATATTACTAACGAAAGAAAATACATATTCCATCTTATTGATTATCAGGGAAGTTCGCCAGCCGAAATTACAAATAACACCATTACAAATATTTCTAAAACACGTGGAAACAATTTTAGAGGAATATTTGTAAGAACAGACAATGCAAATGTTGGAACGATTGAAGATAATACTATAAAAGGAATTACAGTTTCTGATGCTGGTGGTAGTGTTGAACTTATTAATTTATATGATGGCGAATGCAATATCCGAAATAATACAATCGGTGGAAGCAATCCGGCAGATAAGATAGAACTGCACGGCGGAAGTCCTATTGCCGGTATTCGTATTTATGGCGATGATTTTGAGCACGAACTAACAGGAAACAGCATTACCAATATCCATACTTATGGCGATAATATTTTTAGCGGAATTTATTTGGAAAAAACTGGAGGAACAGAAGCTATTCAGATTCAGGGTAATACGATTGATGATATTCATCTTCATAATACTGGTGCGGGTACTAAATTTATGGGAATGAATATTTTAGATGGTCGTATAGAATGCGGTACAACCACGCCAAACCAAATCGGCACAACCACAGGAATTACATCTGCTGGAGCTGGCACAAGCTACGGTTTGTTTCTTTCAACAAGCAATAACGATGCAATAGTATCGAATAATCAAATCCAGAACATTAATGCCAGTGTCGATTTTTATGGGATTTACAAAGAAGACAGCAAACGTATGACCATCGAAAATAACACAATTTCGGATTTTAACATCACTGCCGATAAGTGTTTCACCGGAATACGAGCATTAGGTGGAGCTGTTTCGTTGCAAGCCAATAAAATCGAAGGCATAAACATGACAAACACAGGAAGCAACACCAAATTTAACGGTATATGGCTTTCTAATGGAACAAATTCCGTAGGAACAACCTCGGCAAATAACATCGGTTCGGTAGCAAAACCAATTGTAAACAGCGGAACAAATGCAACTAATGGCTTATATGTGAGCGGAGGAACAAACACGGTTTCAAATAATGTGATTTCATACATTGAGGGAAGCGAAGATGCGAATGGAGTTTCAATTGATGGCGGAACACCAAATATGGTTTCAAATAATGATATTTCATACATTGAAGGAAACGGAATTTCGATTGATGACGGAAATTCAAATACGGTTTCAAATAATGATATTTCATATATTGACGGAAACGGAATTTCGATTGATGACGGAAATTCAAATACGGTTTCAAATAATGATATTTCATATATCGACGGAAACGGAATTTCAATCGCTGGCGGAACAGCAAATACGGTTTCAAATAATGAAATTTCATTCATGGACGGAAACGAAGATATGAACGGAGTTTCAATCAATGGAGGAACTTCAAACATTACTACAAACAAGATTTTTGATATTGCGCTTGCAAACGAAATCGTTTTTTCTGGTGTGAAACAAAGCGGTGGAACAGCAACCATAGACGGAAACACGGTTGAAAGCATCAGCTTGACAAACACAGGAAGCGGAACAAAATTCTTTGGTTTTAACATAACAGGCGGAACAGCAAACGTCGGACAAACCACGCCTAACGTTATCGGACACGCAACAAACGCAGCCTCCATTTCATCGGCAGGCGAAGAAACAGTTGGTATTTATGTTGGCTCATCAAGCGTTTGCGATATTGAGAATAACATCGTTGCAAACATCGCCGCTACAAATCCAAATGCAACTTCTGTTCTTACAGGTATAGAAGTCGATGGCACAGTAGCGCATGATGTGAAGCTGAATGACGTTAGAGACTTGCAAACAGTTTCTACAAACACTTCTCTTACAAACGGAAAAGTTGCCCTACAAGGTTTCCACGTAAAAGGAACTGGTAGTTTTACAATTTCGGAAAATAATATTTATAATTTATCCGGAAACGGAAACGCCGTAACACACATTGCAGGAGCAACAGAAGCAGCCACAAACGCTATTTTTAGTAAAAATAGAATTTATGATTTAACAAATAACTCAACTGTTTCCGGCAAAACAGTTAATGGCTTTGTTATGACAACTCTCGATGGAGGACATATTTCTAACAATCAAATTTCTATTGGCAATGACGACAATGCAGAATATCGTGGCATTTGGATTGCTGCCAACAATGCAGCCAGCAAAAACGTTTTTTACAACTCTATTTATATTGGAGGAGCAGCAACAGACGGAAATTCTTTTGCCTTTCTACGCGACAATGTAACTGTGCCACTGTATATTAGAAATAATATTTTTGCCAATTTCCGAACAGGAACAGGAACACATTATGCCGTTGCAACAAAAAATATAACCGACTGGGCAAATATTTATATGAACTCTAACGATTATTATTCGGCAGCAGCAACAACAGGACTTTGGGCAAGCACAGATGTCGATTTTGAAACATGGATTGCAAACACAAGCGAAGACGTTCTTTTTGCTTCGACCGACGAAATGCCACTATTTACAGATGCAGCAAATTGCGATTTGCACATCGACCCAGCAGATGCTTGCAAGTTTAATGGAGTTGGAGTGCCGATTGCAGGAATAACCTTGGATATTGACGGCGACACAAGAAACGCAAACTACCCCGACATTGGCATTGATGAGTTTAATCCAACAGGCGGAAACGACGAAGATGTTTGGCGCGGACGAGAAGGACAATACTGGGCAACAACACAAAACTGGGGCTGCGAACTTTTACCAAAAACAACCTCGGATTTAATTATTCCGAATGTGCCAAATCAACCGATTATAAACACAGGCAGCGAAGTTGTTTGCAATAATCTTGATATTAGAGAAAACGCCAAATTAACAGTAAATGCTTGGGAGTTTTTTACGGTTGATGGAACGCTAACGCTTAACGGAACTCTGAAACTTGAAGCCCCCGAAAATTCTGGTCCAAGTGGCTCTTTAATAAGCAACGGAGCAATAACAGGGACAGCAACAGGAAACGTAAAAATTGAGCGTTTTATTCCGATGGAAGAATGGCATTATGTTGCAACACCAATTCAAGATGCAACAAGCGATGTATTTACAAATCCTAATGGAGGTTTTGAGAATCCTAACTTCTTAAAATACGATGAAACAAGAGACGATTTCGACACTTACGGAACTTCGTGGATTAATGCCTTTACTTCGTCATCAACGCCTGATGCTATTGACATTGCAAAAGGTTATGCTGTTTTTTCAAATCAATATTTGACATATACTTTTAATGGTATTCCGAACACCGGCGACAAAACAACAACAGTTAAATATACAGACTTTGGCGATGCAACGCTTGACGGCTGGAATCTTGTCGGAAATCCATTTCCTTCGGCTTTAGATTGG
>JAOZMU010000387.1 GCA_029934165.1 Bacteroidales bacterium | reverse complement strand
TTGAAGAGTTTGAAAAGATGGACAGCTCAATAAAAAAAATATATGAGCGTTTAGACTTCTCAAAAAAGACATCGGAAGAAAGAAAAAAAATAGCCTGCGGAATATATGCTCAGGAATTAATTGAACAAGCTCAAAGGTTAATGTAAAATAACGCGATGAAAACATTTTCAGGACAAATATTAAAAATTTTAGGTTGGAAAATAACAGGGCAATTTCCGGATATAAAAAAGTCAATCCTTATATTTGCACCTCATACAAGTTATTTTGATGCTCTTTATGGAAAACTTTATCTTAATGAAACAGGAATAAATCATAAATTTATTTCAAAAAAAGAGCTTTTTGTATTTCCCGGAACTTTTATCATGACAAAATTTGGCTCGATACCGGTAGATACAACAAACGGGCGAACTATTATTTTGAGTATTGCAGACCGATTGAAAAAAGTAAAGAATTACACATTGTAATTTCACCAGAAGGACAAATGGCAAAAACTACACAGTGGAAAAAGGGTTTTTATCTTATAGCTAAAAGAGCAGATATTCCTATTACAGTTGGTTACATAGATTTCAGAAAAAAAGAAATAGGAATAAAAGGTGTAATTCATGATACTTCAAATATAAACGCTGTTATGCAACAAATAAATGAAATGTATAAAAATGTATCGGGCAGAAATCCAGATAATTTTGTTCTTGAAAAAATGAAATGATTTTTTTTGCACAAAAACTGACTATAAAACAATAAGCGTTCAAGTAAATTAAAATAAAACAAATATGAATAAATTTGCAAAAGCAATAGTAAAATTGAAGTGGCTGATAATAGCAGCAGTAATTGGATTAACTTTATTATTCGGTTATCAGCTAAAAAATCTGACAATCAATTCGGATATAATTAGTTCATTACCAGACGATGACCCCGTAGCAAAATTATATAAAAATATAGGAAGCGAGTTCGGCGGAAATGATATGGGAATGATAGTTTTGGAAACAGATAATATTTTTACAACACAGGTATTGGAACACGTAAAACAAATAACAGACAGTCTGAAAATTACCGAAGGTATTTCAACCGTAACAAGCATTACAGACGTTTTGGATATAAAAACAACCGAGTTTGGACTTGAAATAGGAAAGTTAGTTGACGAATACGAATTACCAACTACACAAGCACAATTAGACAGCCTGAAAACTTATGTTTTTTCAAAAGAAATGTATAAAGGTTCAATTGTATCAGAAGACGCAACTGCAACCCTTGTATTATTTACATTACTTGATGATGCAGATAAACAGGAAGTTGCAAAAGAAGTTAAAGAAAAAATTGAAGCATTAGATTTGCCTGAAAAACTATATTTCGGAGGTTTACCGATGATGATGAACGATATAACATTTTTGATAGTTGCAGATATGGTTTGGCTGATACCAATTGTATTTATATTAATTGCATTTATATTATTGCTGAGTTTTCGCTCTGTGAGAGGAGTCGTATTTCCATTAATAACAGCCGCTCTTGCCATTGTTTGGACACTTGGAATTATGGTATTAACAGGTTATGAAATCACAATTATTTCGAATATAATACCTATAATATTATTTGCCGTAGGCAGTGCATACACAATTCATGTAATAAACAGCATAAATTTAAGTGTTGAAAAAGACCGAAAAAAAGCACTAATTAAAGCACTTGCATTTATAATTGTTCCGGTAATTTTGGCTTCTGTAACAACAGCAATAGGATTTATATCATTCGTTTTTGGTGCGTATCTTACCATGATACGAGATTTCGGTATTTTTACCTCACTTGGAACATTAATAGCATTGGTAATTTCCATATTTTTTGTTCCAGCTGTTATTTCAGCATTTTCGATGTATAATAAAAATACAGAGCAGACGAACACTAACAAGAAAAATATTTTATCAAATATAATTCTTCAACCGCTTGCAAACCTTTTATTTAAGCACCCGAAATATATTTTTTCAGTTTGGGGAATATTAATAATGATAAGTATATCAGCAATGTTTTTTATTCAAACAAGCGTAAATATGGCTAATTATTTCAAAAAAGATAATCCAACAAGAGTTGCAGAAGATATTATGCAGAAAAAATTTGGAGGCTCTATGCCGATATACATAGTGTTTGAAGGTGATATGCAAAACCCAGAAGTATTAAAACTTATGAAAAAAACTGGCGATTTCATGGAAACAGACCATAATATTAATACTACACAATCGGTAGCCGACCTTGTAGAACAAATGAACGATGCAATGGGAGAAGGCAAAAAAATACCAGATAAAAAAGATAAAATTGAGCAATTATGGTTCTTGTTAGACGGACAAGAAATTATGCCACAACTTGTAAGCGATGAACTTGACAGAGGAATTATTCAATCAAAATTTGCTTCCATTGCCACAAGTGATATTGAAAATTTCGATAAAAACATGACCAAGTTTATTGAGGAAAATTCAACTGAAAATTGCAAAATACAACTTACCGGTATGCCTTCGGTTTATGTCAAATTAAACCGCAGTTTACTGAGCAGTCAATTCAGCAGTTTAATAATCGCAATATTTATGGTGCTTATTATAGTCGGCTTAATATTGCGTTCAGCTTTAAAAGGAATATTTGCAGCCGTCCCTGTTGTAGCTACAATTATTGTATTATTTGGTTTTATGGGCATTACAGGTATTCCGCTTGATATTGCAACAGTTCTCGTAGGAAGTATTGCACTCGGTATCGGTATAGATTATTCTATTCATGTAATTACAGGTTTTAATTATAAATTGAAAGAAACCGGAGATGTTCACAAGGCAATTGAAAACACCATAATGACAAGCGGTAAAGCAATTGTAATAAATGTAGTATCGGTTGCCGCAGGTTTTTTGGTTTTGTTGTTTTCGCAGCTTGTGCCTCTGCAAAGTTTTGGTTTGCTTGTAGCAATAAGTATGTTTGGGTCCGGCTTAGGGTCTTTAACGTTATTGCCTGTTGTGCTGATACTTGCAAACAGAAAAAAGAAAATTACAGTAAAATAAATATTCAATTAATTAATTTTTTAACATTTAAAATTTAAGTAAAATGAGAAATTTAAAATTATCAGTATTAGTAAGTGCATTATTCCTTTTTGTAGGATTTAATGCTAACGCACAAGATGCAAACACCATTTTAAAAAAAGTGGACGAGGTGATGTATTCCCCAAAAGATATGACAGGGAAAACAAAAATTGTTTTAATCGACAAAAATGGAAAGCAAACCACGCGAGAAGCAAATATTATTCAGAAAGGAACGGATAAAAGAATATTTCGTTTTACGGCACCTTCATCGCAAGCCGGAATTGCAGTTTTATCATTGCCAAATGATGTTATGTATTTGTATATGCCAGCATTTAATAAAGAACGTAGAATTTCATCGAGTGTAAAAAGTCAGAAATTTGCAGGTACTGATTTTTCATACGATGATATGGAAGCAAAACCAAATGCACTCAAATACACGCCTAAATTAATCAAGACAGAAGGAAATGCTTATGTATTGGAATTAACACCAAAATCTAAAAAATCGGCATATTCAAAAGTAATTATGAAAGTGCATAAAACACATTATTACCCTATTTCGGCAGAATTTTACGATAAAGGAAACAAAAAAGTAAAAGATGGAAAATCTGTTTATAAAAAAATAGGAAAATACTGGAACGCACAAGAAATGTCAATGACTGATTTGAAGAAAAAGCATACTACAAAAATGATTATGTCGAATGTTAAATACGACCAAAATCTTTTTGATAGCGAATTTACAGTAAGAAAATTAAAACAATAATCTACAAATCAAATCTTGAAAATTAAGAACTTGTAAAATATTAATATTTTAGAATTTTTCGACCTATGCAATCAAAAAAAGCCACTATCCTATTTTTACTATTATACTAAAACTTAACCTTTTAGTTTTTAAAAACTAAAAGGTTTTGCCAGTAATATATTAAAAATAACTACTAAAAAATCAACTGGATGTAAAAATAAGCTTGTTTTTCGGGTTAATTGAATTTTTAATTGCACAGGTCGAAATTTTCAAAATTTCAAAATTTCAAAATTTAGTCACATGAAACAATCAATATCATTAGTATTATCAGGCGGAGCAGCAAGAGGCTTGGCACATATCGGAGTTATTGAAGAGCTTGAAAAACAAGGGCTCGAAATAAAATCTATTGCAGGAAATTCAATGGGAGCATTTATTGGAGCAATGTATGTAATGGGGAAAATGGAAGAGTATAAGGAATGGA
>JAOZMU010000386.1 GCA_029934165.1 Bacteroidales bacterium | reverse complement strand
GAACAAAAATGTCGGATACAAGTAAAAAATTTGAGAAAAAATATATTCATAAAACTCCAGCTATGGAATTAAAAATTACAAAAAAACAATTAAATTGGAAATTTTTGTTAACCTATCCAGTTTTGTAACTCATTGATAATCACACCAACACTGTTATGCAGGGACTACCTAAATTTTAGTATTCTTCTAATTTTCTGATACGTTGTTATAAAAATGTCATTAATTTGCTTCCAATTTTTTGAGCTATCGCAAAACTTGAAAAAGTGGCGATATATAAAATTTCTGTATCATTATATACATTTCTAAGATTAGAAATATGTTTTTCTTGTATTTTATATGGCTCAAACATAAGCAAATAACAAAACTCTGCGGTTGGTTTTTCTTCTGCACTAACGGTTGCTAAAAATTTGGATATATTTGAAGTAAAAGAATTTATCTGTAAATTTTCTATTTTTGAACTTTCATTTTCTATTACTATTTTTAATTCTGGTGAAATTAAACCTTCAATATTTTTTTCTGTTAAAAAAGAAATATTAAACAACGTTTTCTGAATTTCGTTCTTCATATTTTCAGATTTTAACAAACCATTTTTGTTCAAAAACTGCAAACTTTCGCCTTTTGTTTTTGTTTTGAAAATAGCTTTAGAGAAATACATTTTTTTTGCAAATTTCTGAACAAATTTTTTAAACAATTGTGTAGGTAACGGGCTTTTTCCGGCAAAAACTTCTACCATTCTGTTTATGTAATTAAAAAATATAACAGTACCAATAATTTCATCGGCTTGATTTTTTGAAAAAGGTATTTCTTTGGTAATATCATTAAATTTATTGCTGTTTAATGCCCAAAAAACTATTTTTTCGTTTAGACTTTTAGGGACTAAAATTCCGTGCTCAATTTTTTGTATTTTAGACAACAGCTTGGAGTTGTCTCCCATAATCATAATCGAATGAGCATCAACACAATATCTGCATTTATTTGTTTCTGAAACAGCAACTGCGATTGCTTCTTTTGTGCTTCTTTTTACGTTTGTTTCAACTAAAACTGTTTCGTACATCACACTCCAAATTCCGCCAGTTAGCTCTGCATCAAGCGAATGCAAAGCAAAAGGTTCTGCAACCACACCAAAATTATTTTTGATATGGTTGTAAATCTTTTCCAGCTTTACATTAGCTTGATTTTCTGTTATATATTCAAGAAATTTTATTTTCATTTCGGTTATTCTACAATAATACTGTTTTTGGTATCTTTATCCATACCTTTTGTTAAAAACAAACGACCACCGATAGTAATATTTATAAAAAAACCGCTAAAATTATCCGAAATGCCAGTGTTAGTATCTGCTCCGTTTACTTTCCATTCTGCATTTTCATTTAAAGAATAATCATATCCTAACACAACACCTATCGTGTTTTGCATATAAACAATTGCTTCAAAATTTAGTCCAATTCTTATTGCATTGTCGTGATGTTTAAGCATATAGGAATTATTTTCATCGGTCAAAACATTACCAGAAAAACTGTTATCATGAACAGATACTTTATTTGTTGTCATTGCCATTCCTATAAGTGGGGCAAGTGTAAGTTTATAAGTATCAATAATTTTATACGAAATATAAAATGTGTTTGTAAAAGCGTTATATTCCGTTAGATTTCCGTTTTTTTCTAATTTTGCCTGCGAATAATAAAAATCCGAACTCCAAAGTATTCTTTTATAACTCCAATACGCACCTGCTCCAAGATTAAATGCTGCTTTTGGCACGAAAATATCGTTTTTTTCAAGATTTTCAAATTCTAAAGTTTTTACTCCTACATTTGCAAACATTGACATTTGAAACACTTTTGCTCTTCTGTCTGTTTGTGAATTTGCTGTAAAGCCAATAAATAACATGGCTATAATTGTGATAATAAATTTTTTATTCATGATTTTAAGTTTAGTTAAAATTAGTTTTTCAGCGTTACAAAAAAGCTCTTATTCGATATTAATGCTAAGTGTCATTTTTTTACCAGAATTTAGTTCAAACGAAACCTCCTCAAAATTTGGCGGACCAAAAGAACCATAAATATTTCGAGAGAAACCATAATTTTCGCTTGGCGCACCAAACAAATTTTTATTCATTTTTTTGTCTTCATTTTCATCGTGCCAAATTGCAACGGCATAAGTTCCTACTGGAATTTTTGTAAAAGTGTAGATAACACCAGATTTGTCGGCTTTCGCAGCAACACCTTTAAAGTTACTTTCATAATCGGGGAAATTTGTTTCGCTGTTGTAAAGCCCGATTTGAATAACGCCATCGTTATTTTCAATTCCCGAAACATTTACAACTATTGTCCCTGTTTGTGCAAAAATTGGTGTAGCAAGTACCAAAAACATAATGCTAAAAAATAGATTTTTCATTTTCAATAAATTTTAATTGGTTAAACAATACTGCAAATAAACAGCAACAAAAATTCAATTGCAAATTTAATACACAGATAGGCAAGCTATTATGTAAAAAGGAAGGGTTTGGGACAAATGGGATTCTTCTGGTATGAATGGGAAAGTGGGAAATTATTTTGAACTCTAATTGGAATGTTTATCTAAAATAGATTTGGGGAAATTTCGTGAAACAGGAACAGAAAAATCCAGATTTTTGATATGCAAATTATAGTTCCGGGCATTTCCACTAATTTCTACGACATTGCTAAAATTGACAATATACGACCGATGGCATCTTTTAATATTGTCAAAAATAATTAGTTGCTGCATTAACTTTGTCAGCGAATTACGAATTAATTGCTTTGAAACTTTGTCGTTTTCATAAAAATATACGACCGCATAATTACTCTCAGATTTTATGCAAATTAGTTGGTTTAATTCAATATGTATTTCTTCGTTTTTATTTTCGGATAGGATATTAACTATTTTACTTTTTTGGCTGTTCTTTTCTAACGGTATTTTCTGCGTAATGCTTTGAGCTATTTCTGTGTGTTTCTTGCTCAAATATTTTTCTACTAAAAGAACAAAAAAAACGGTGGGAAAAAACCCGACAGAAATTGTGAAGAAAAAGAATGAAAATAGATTATATTGTCTTGCTATTTCGCCTCCTACCAAAAAGTTATAAATCCAATTAAAAATTGTGATTGTGATAATGACGAAGAAAATAGATATTAAACCTTTTTTTACCGTCCAATTATCAGCGTTATGGAATTTTTTGAAAATTACTGGTGCAATAAAAAACCGAATTAATAATGTAATGAAAGTGATGAGAAAAAACCCAGATATATAAATGGGTTTATTATACTGAATATCATCTAATCCAAAAGGTTGGAAAATCAATAAAAAAAGAAATACAGATAAAGAAAATAAGAAAGAAACAACTATTTTATGTTTCTTTCCTTCTATAGCTGGAAACGGTTTGTCTAATTGTTTTTTTGTCATTTTGTTTTTTTGTAGAGCTGGCAGTTTGAATATCGTAGCGTTAATTTTCTATTTATCAATTAGTTTATCAAAATCAGACTTTAAAGAGTTTCGGGTTATGTAAGTAAAATGAATTTAATAAAGTAAGCCATTAAAATTCCTAACTAAAACTAAATCAGGCGTAAGCAAAATTATTAATTATTAATTTTCCATTACTAATGTCAAGACTACCAGAAAATCATGCAATTTAATGAAACGTTTAAGCTGTGAATTAGTAACTTACGTTAATAGAAAGCGGAAGAGCTTTTGTAAGAGTACTTATAACTAAATTACCCTGATTTCTGAAATATTCATCACAATAAGAACAGTGCCTTTCTGAATTTTTTAATAGACAAGGTTTTACAGATTTTTTGTATTTGTCGTTATATTTTGTTAATTCTTGAATAGCTTTACAAGGATACCTATTTTGTTTTCGCATTATCATTTCTTTTTTCAAGTTGATAAATTTCAGTATTTACAAAAACAGGCAAGATACATAGTTTTCCTTTTTTACAAAGATACGGAATTTTTTGGGAATTAATATTGTCGGCGTGACTTGAAGCAACACCGACAATAATGATAAATTTTTTTTATTAACAAACCGCTTGATACAATGATTTTTTCTGCATAATAGTTTTTTATCTACTTTTGACGCTTCGTTATGGTAAAAATCATAATCAAAAAAATCCATTGACACTAATAATTAAATAGGAGTAAAAAATTTAACAATACTCAGAGAGTTGTTATTAGCCTGAATATGAGTTATATAGATTTTATTAAAAGCACTATATATTTTAGACTTTGGACAAAATTATTAAAACTAATAAATAATAATCAATTAATA
>JAOZMU010000385.1 GCA_029934165.1 Bacteroidales bacterium | reverse complement strand
AAAACTAAATCAGGCGTAAGCAAAATTATTAATTATTAATTTTCCATTACTTAAATCCATTCTTAGAACTTATAAATATACTAGGAAAATCAGAAAATTAGGGAAGATGTTCATAGAACATCAAACTATAAAATCCTAATTTACAGATAAAATACAGTTCTCCCAATATGTTACACATCCAAATGAATTAAAAACACATTCAATTAGCAATTAATAATAATTTTTTATGTTAAAAAAATATATACAAAGATAACAAATAATATTAATTTAACAAAGTCATTATCAATATATTATATTATATTCTTTTTGACGATATTTTAACATTCGACACTCATAATTTAACTTTGTTTAACCTACAAAAGTAGATAGTCATAAACAAGTGATGCTATCTATTCGACACAAAATTTATTATTTTAAAACAGGTAGATTATCAAGTCGTTAGATACAAAAAATAGAAATGATTTTTAGAACAGCATTAGTTGTTTAGTGCTATCCAAAAGTAAGTGTATTTTATTGTAATGTAATATTTTTTTAGTGGGAGAATTTGCAAAGTAGAAATATTTATTGTTACTTTGTGAGTGAATATTAACTAACTTTGTTCAATAATGCTTTCAGAAAGACAAAATGAAATTATACAAACTACAATAGAAATTATAGCAAATAAAGGAATACAAGGATTTACCTTGAAAAACTTGTCCGTAGAAATAGGCATTTCTGAGCCAGCGATTTACCGACATTTTAAAAGTAAGACCGACATTTTATTTACAATGCTCAAACAATTTCAAAATTTCAAAAAACAAATTTCAGAAAATATACTTAGTTCAAAAACAAACTCACTTGAAAAGATAAATATGGTCTTTGAAAGTTTATTAAATAAATTTTCCGAAAATTCCTCGCTTGTATCCGTTATTTTTGCAGACGAAATATTTTATAACGAAATAAAATTGTCAAATAAAATCGCAGAAATAAGAGATATGAATAATTCTCTGTTCGTTGAAATAATAGGAAATGGACAACAAAATAACGAAATTCGTAAAGATATTGAAGTTAAATATGTTGTATTGATGATTATGGGAGCTTTAAGATTGCTCGTAAAAAAATGGAAAATGAGCGGCTATAATTTTGACCTACAAGAAGAAGGCAAAGCACTATTTTTGGCTATTAAAACAACAATCCAAAATTAATATTAATCGTAAAATAAGAAAACATGAAAAATCTATTAAAATCGAAAACCATACTAATCCTTTTGTTTGGGTTTCTATTAGTCTCATTTTCAGCGCAAGAAACAAAAGCGTGTGAAATAGAATTTGAAATCGTAAAAGGAAAAAAAGAAACCTACAAGGCTGGCGATGTCATCGTTCTAAAAGTTATCGTAATACTCACACACAGAGTATGTCCGATAAGTATTAAAAAGACAAAATTCAAAACAAATGGAATGAAAGTCGTTGGTGCAACCAAATGGAAGCAAAATTCAACCATGGAGTATGAACGAAAATTGAAAGTTAAAATATTGAGCAACGAAGATGGAAAACTGATTTTTAATGTTACCAGAACTTGTGATAAAGATGGAGGTTTTGGCTCTTTAAAATTAGATGCTGTTCCTATCGAAAAATAGTTTCTCATACTAAATCATAACAAGCACAAAATGTTATTTCTTAGGACTTGTATATAGCTTAAATTCAAGACAATAACAACTTGAAAAGTGTCATTTATTTTCAAGCTCCAACTTAAAGAATACTTACCATGAAAATAAAATTTGTAATAATTGCATGTTTTGTATTGATATTTTCCATTAATATAAAAGCACAAAACGATGCAGACGAATTCGATGAATTTGAAAATATCGAAAATACCGATACGTCAATAACAGAACAAGATACGGAAGAAAATGAGTTTTCTACTGACGAGTTCGAAAGTGATGATGAGTTTTCTTTGGACGATGCTTCGGACGAATTTGACAATAGTGTAACCGATACTGAACCAATGAGTTATGATAGATTATACTGGGCAATAGCTGTGCTTTTATACACAATATTAGCAGGAATATTTGTGAGGTATAACGCAACACGCAAATTGCGAGGATTATTCCTGATGGTAGGACTCGTTATATTAGGATTTTATAGAGGTGGACCTGGGGTTATTTCAAGTTTTCAGAACTCGTATTTGCTTGCTATCGGAGTGAAAGTAAATTGGCAAGCAATCGTGCTTTTTCTTGGACTTATTCCCGTTACCTATTTATTTGGAAAAGTATTTTGCGGTTGGGTTTGCTATCTTGGTGCAATTCAGGAGTTTATACATATTGACAAAGTAAAACTTTTCCAATCCGAACGAGCCCAAAAAACGATGAAATGGATACGAATTGTGGCAACTATTGCTGTCATCGTTCAACTGACTTTTACGCATATTATTTTATGGAACAAGATAGGTCCTTTCAAAGTTGCCATAAACTTGTTTTCCTCCAATTTAATCGGTTACGTACTTTTAGGAATTGTGCTTGTCAGTTCTGTATTTATTTATCGTCCGTTCTGTAAAATTATTTGTCCAGTAGGATTGCTTCACGGGTTAATATCAAAAATTCCAGGTGCTTCGGTTCTTGATATTAATACGTCTTGTGCAGGCTGCAAAACATGTAGCACTTCTTGTCAAATCAATGCAATAACGCGCGATGGAGATACAAGTAAATTAGATAATGAAGAGTGTATTCGATGCGGCGATTGTATAGATGATTGTAAAATTAAAAGCATTTCAATTTATAAGAAAAATAAACACCATAAAAATAAGATTATTCTTAAAGGCATAAAAAAATTAAAACTTTAATCACAAAAAATGGATAATAAAATGACAAAAATAATAAGAAACGTATTATTTGTTAGTTTTTTAATATTTAACTATACAATTTCAAATGCTCAAATGCACTGCCGTAGCACGCTTGGCGGATATCTTACCCCATTTCACAAAAATGTTCCGTTACTTTGGGCAATCGAAGGAACTATGGCACCAGGCGTTATGTCAAACTCGATAGAAGGAGAGAAGCCTGCCATACTTAGCGGAGGAATGCTTATAGGTGCTTTGGATTTTACGGTAAAAAAGCATACCTTTTATGTTGAAGGAGGTTATAAAAACTGGAGAAATTCAAAACTTATACAATCAACTACGAAACAGAGCAAACACGTAGGAATGCGTCAAGTTTTTTATGGTTTTAATGGCGATAATATTGCAATAAAAATTGGTTTGCATGAGACAAAACTTGGAAATTATTTTCTTTTTGATGAAAGAATACTTGGTTTAAGTATCGACAAAAAACTTGGAGCTTTTACCGTAAACGCAAGGGCAGGAACAGTGATTGCTAATTTTGCAAGAATGGGACGTTTCTGTGCAAATCGGCATCTTTATAACTTGATTACTGATGATTTTACCGAAAATATTGGTGAAAAAGTAGGCGAAACAAATCTTGTCGGATTTGCTCTAAACTGGAATCCTAACTACAAAAAGCCAACAGAAACTGAAAGCGAAGACGAATTTGGGGAATTTGAAGAATTTAGCGATAGCGAAGAGTTCGTAAACGGCAAGAAATTAGTAACGAATGTTGGTTTAATAGCCTATAACGAATTTGGAAAAATAATACCCGATAACAAATTATATTTTGGCTCGTTGATTGATATTAATTTGCCGGCAAAATTTTCGCTTCAAACAGGAGCGGTCTATCAAAACATGAACCTCAATAATGCGTTGGTTTACATTGCAACTTTAATGCGCAGTGTTACTTGGAAATCAGGCTCTTACTCTCAAATAGGAATAGGCTATATCGGGAAATACAATATCGACGAAGATGCAATATTTCAACCACTTTTCAGCAATATGTTTCTCGGCGAAATAATGCGTTTAGATGCGACAGATTTTCCGTTGTGGAAAGCAAGTTTAAGTCATCATTTTCCTGGCAAATTAAAATTTCATGTCGGGATAAAAGGTGTAGGACAAATTGAAGCAAATGAAACATCAGAAATAGATTTAGAAATAGGTATAAAACTACTAAAACATGCCAAAATAACAACAATTCTTAGTCGTGTTCAAACAAATGCTTTACAAAATGATTTTTACATGGCTCGCGTAGAATTAAGACTTGCCTTTTGAAAAACTGCTAAATAATGATATAAGTATCTCAAGTTTCTGACTTCGTCCTTACATCCTGATATTTAACACATTGCAAAGAACACAAAAAACGATATGCTTCTGTAAAGTCGTATGTGTCAATGATTTAAACCTCAAATAAAAATACAATTTTGAT
>JAOZMU010000384.1 GCA_029934165.1 Bacteroidales bacterium | reverse complement strand
CCCCTAACTTTTAGTTAGGGGGTTTTAGCAATAAATAGCCCGAAGGCTCGCAGCTACGGTAAACATAATAATAAAAAATAAGGATTTTAAAAGTGTAAAGTTTATCAGAAACATGCCAAAAAATCTTTCTCTTTGCGTTTGCATTACTCGTTGCAACTTGGTCGTTTGCCCAACAAACCGAGCTTCGGATTAAAGGTGAGGTTGGCAAATCTCAAACACATCTTGTAAAATCAAATATTGATGAGGTTGCGTTAGGCGAAAACTTTGATGCTGAAGGCGTTTTTCCGCCAACAGGTTGGTCGGTTATCAACAACAATACAAACCCAACTCCTAAAAATTGGTTTCAAGGCAATCCAGAAGATATTTCTTTTTCAACCGTTGATCCAGACAATGTCTTTTCTGCTTTGGTAGCTTACGATGATGACTTTCCATCAGATGAGTGGCTAATTACCAATGAGTTTACTCTTGCTAATTGCCAAAGTGCTTCTGTTGTGTTTTGGGCAGGAACGGATAACGACTGGGTTACTGGTGTAAATCCTACTTTGGAAGTAACAACTGACGATGGTGTTTCGTGGACAGAGTTATGGAATGTTGCAGACGATGGAAATTTCACATCAGATTGGCTGTGGGTTAATGTTACCGTAGATTTAACTGCGTATATCGATCAGCCAATTAAACTTGCATGGACTTACACTGGGCAAGCTGGAAACTTGTATGGTCTTGATAATGTGCAAGTACTTACTACTGATGTCGCAAATATTGTAACTGCCGTAGAAATCTCCGATGTTGCTGATAATAATGATGGAAGTGATTTAAACGTTGCTGCCACTATTCCCTCTGATGAAACAACAGTGAGCGAATACCGTGTAATGGTTGTGCTTTCGGAAAATGCTGCTGCTTTCGATGTTGCTGCTGCTACTGCCGTTGCAGATGGAAATTATACAGCTATAACACCTTCGGGCGCAGATATTGATGAATCTTTGGCTGCTGATGCAAAAGATGTTGATGGCGCAGCAATTACAGAAAACATTGCTTACAAAGTGTTTGTTTTGAGTATCGCAGATGGAACAACCGCCACTGTTAATTCTATTTCCGATGTATCGGAAGAAATTACGCTTATTGGTCAAACTTCAATATCGGAGATTGATAATGTAGTAAAAATCTATTCGTATGACAATGTTGTTTTTGTAGATGTTCTTAACAATGATTTCGTTGATAGCAAAGTTTCTGTTTATAGTATTTCTGGACAAGAGGTTTATAATGAAAAAATTACAAGTACAAACAATCGTATCATTTTAGATAACGTTAGTACTGGAACATATTTTGTTAAAATTTCTAACAACGAAAATATTGTAACTCAAAAAGTTTATATCAAATAATTTAAACCACGCTCTAATATCGTAAAAAAGGCGATTGACACAAATAGTGCCAATCGCCTTTTTTTACGTTTTAGTATTTAATTGATTTTGAGTATCAATACAATAAGTATTCTTACAAAAGTTCTTACGCTTTTTATTAACCTAAGCTGTTAATTCACAGCTTAAACGTTTCATAAAAAATAGGTCTAAGACCTTAGTAAAATGAATTTAATAAAGTAAGCCATTAAAATTCCTAACTAAAACTAAATCAGGCGTAAGCAAAATTATTAATTATTAATTTTCCATTACTTACGTTTTTAAATAAACAATATTTTGTGTTTATTATACCATAATTGGCATCAATAACATCAAAATATCTTCTTGGTCATCTTCTTTGTCCACAGGCGTAAAAATTCCTGCTTTTGATGAGTCTGTCATTTCAAGAGCCACGTCCACCGAATCCATAGCATTCAGAATATCAAGCAAGAAATTCGATTTGAAACCTATTTCAATATCTTCTCCCTCGTGCTGACAAGTCAAGCGTTCGTGTGCCGAAATAGAAAAATCAATGTCTTGTGCCGAAACAATCAGCTGTCCCTCGTTTATTGCCAAACGAACCAAATTGCTTGCTTGGTTTGAATACACCGAAACACGACGAAGACTATCGCGCATTTCACCACGGTCGATAATTAATTTGTTTGGGTTGTAAGCAGGGATAACACTCTCATAATTAGGGTATTTACCTTCTATTAATCGGCAAATCATTTTATATTTCGATAGCGTAAAAAATGCGTTACTTGCATTAAATTCAACGGTAACATCATTTTCTTCTTTTCCGAGAACACCTTTAAGTAAGTTTGCAGGTTTTTTTGGCAAAATGAACGATGCGTTTTCTTCCGATTTAATATCATAACGGCGGTAACGGACGAGTTTGTGAGAATCCGAAGCAACAAAATTCATCGAATCTGTTGTCATCTCAAAAAAGACTCCGTTCATCACTGGGCGCAATTCGTCTTCGGTGATAGCAAAAATACACTTATCAATACCTGTCAAAAGAACTTTTGGAGATAGCAGTGTTTTCGTGCTTTCGCTGCCCTCTTCGATGCTCGAAGGGGTAGGATAATCGTCGGCATCTTGACCAATGATGCTAAATTTACCATTCTCTGAGAAAATATCAATGCCAGATGTTTCCAAGTTTATCTCGAAAGTCAATGGCTGCTCAGGAAATTCTTTTAGCGTATCTGTCAATATTTTTGCTGGGACGGTAATTTTTCCTTCGCCTTCCGAGTTGTCCAAATCAATCGTTGTGATGAGTGTTGTCTCAAGGTCAGATGCAGTGATTGTCAGTGTGTTTGCCTCAAGATTGAATAAAAAATTATCCAAAATTGGAATTGTATTTTTCGAGTTAATCACTCGGCTAATAGCTTGACAATGTTCTAATAATAAACTACTTGATACTACGTATTTCATGCGTTTAAATTTTTATCTAATATTTATTGTTATTTATAGTTTTCTGAAAATTTCAAAAAAGTTTTTCCGAAATTTGTCTCACACCAAGCATCATCAAAGATACCAAATGTGGTTAGTAAATAAATTGGATACAAAGATAATCATTTCTCGCAATTTATTTACTATATATTTCAAGACAAAACAAAATTTGCCTGTTCTTGTTGATTTATAGAAACAAACGTTTTCCAAAGAAACAAACAGGTTTTCAACAAGATATTAACAAGTTTTCAACAATTTGCTCTATTCTAATCTAAATCAAGCCTTTTTCGTGCTTTTCGCCAACGACTTTTAGCATATCGCGCGTCATTGCATCTAAATCAAATTCCGGCTCCCAACCCCATTCTTTGCGTGCCAAACTATCGTCCACAGAGCGCGGCCACGACTCGGCAATCATCTGGCGATAGTCTGGTTTATAGTCAATTTCAAATTCTGGAATATATTTTTTTATCGACGCAGCAAGCTCTTCGACAGAAAAACTCATTGCACCAACATTAAAATCGCTATGATGTTTTAGTTTGCCAAAATCTGCTTGGAATAAATCTATGGTAGCTTTCAGACAATCAGGCATATACATCATTGGCAGGCGTGTATCCGAGCTAACAAAGCAAGTGTATTTCTTGTTTTTTATTGCCTCATAATAAATCTCGACGGCATAATCCGTAGTTCCGCCACCGGGCAAAGTCTCGTTGCTGATAATACCCGGATACCGCAATCCACGTACATCAACATCAAGTTTTTCGACAAAATAGTTACACAATAATTCGCCCGCAACTTTTGTTACTCCATACATTGTTGTCGGGCGCAAAATAGTTTCTTGTGGTGTGTTATCTTTTGGTGTTTCGGGACCAAAAGCGGCAATCGAACTCGGAACTAAAACACGCTCAATCTTACGGTCGCGTGAAACCTCAAGGACATTTATCAGACCGTTCATGTTTACGTCCCATGCTTTCATCGGAAATTTTTCGCCAACTGCCGATAAAATCGCTGCCATATTTATGATTGCATTTATGCCATATTTATCGACAACTTGCTCTAAATCGGCACGATTAGTTATATCAAGAATTTCGTATGGTCCATTTGCCGAAAGTTTTCCAATCTCGTCTGTGCGTAAATCGCTTGCAACAACATTTTCGTTTCCGTAAATTTTGCGTAGAGACACAACTAACTCCGAACCAATTTGTCCGGCAGAACCGATTACCAAAATTTTTTCCATCGCTATGTTTATTTTTTTCGTTAATAAAAATAATTATCAAAATTTATTCATAAACAACATGGTTTGTTCATAAAAATAAGTACTCTTACAAAAGTCCTTCCGCTTTTTATTAACGTAAGTTTTTAATTCACATTAAAAAGCAAACAAATTTTTATGAACAAACCTCGTATGTTTGCAAAAGTAAAAATAATGATATATTGTACTAA
>JAOZMU010000025.1 GCA_029934165.1 Bacteroidales bacterium | reverse complement strand
CATGATTTAACAGAGCTAAAAATAGCTAATTATTAACACCCCAGTCTAAGACCTATTTAATGTTGTTTACGCATTTCTGCAAAGTTCTCTTAATCAGCGCAATATGAACAAGTAAATATGTAAAAACTTTTGTATGAGTGCTTAATAATTAACCTTGCACTTTTTAATATTTAGACAACGATTTACTATTTAACTGAAAATCAGCAACAAACAGCAAATAATGGTATAGGTTAATTTAATCTTCGTTCTTAGCTAAAATAAATCGGTAATTCGGTCGAGCATCAAAGTTAATGATACTCCCATTCCGGCTCCAGAAATTACTAAATTCCACTCCCGATGAGGCATTTTACGTAATTTTACGAAAAAGTATGATAACAACATAATAATAAAGACGATAAGTAATTGCCCAATTTCCAATCCGATGTTGAAAGCCAGCAAAGGCTCGAAAAGACTAAATTCGTTGCCAAGCAGACTTCTCAGATAATTTGAAAAACCGAGTCCATGAATTAAACCAAAAAAAACAGCTATTCCGTATTTAAGGCAATGTAAACGCGAAGAGTACTTAATAGTTTTTGTTTTTACATTAGAAATTGCCGTGATAAATATTGTTAGTGGGATTAAAAATTCAACAACAGCTGAAGGCACTCTCAATAAATCGAATGTAGCTAAAGCAAGAGTAATCGAATGTCCGATTGTAAATGCTGTTACAAGTATTATTACCTGTTTCCGCTTTTCGATGAGATATACACCACAAAGAGTTAGAATAAAAAGAATGTGGTCGTAGCCTGCAACATCTGCAATGTGCTGAAACCCAAGTTGTAAGTATGTAGTAAAAACGTCCATATAGATTTAGTTTGAGTTAATAAAACACATAAAACAAAAAAAACTGCATAATATTATTCGAGTGTTAAATAATTTGTAAAAACCTTAAAATTAACTATTTTTGTGTTGGTTGATATAACCAAATAATTTTTCGCTATTTTCTTTTGTTGAGTAACGCAAAAAAGGATAGATTTTTATAATTAATTATTAATTAAACCCTTATCGCACCTTACATTTTGTCGTCGGAAATTTCTAGTATTGAAATTTCTGGCGATTTTTAGGGTTTCTTTTTGTTAAGTGCCCTGCACTTTTTAATATTGAAACAACGATTTACTATTTGACTGAAAATCAGTAACAAACAGCAAATAACGGTATAGGTTAATTTAATCTTCGTTCTAAAAATTGGAAATTTCAATAATCTGTTATAATTTTAAGCGGATTTTGCATATACATCTATCAGATTAAGGCGTTTGAAATTTGTAAATACAATCGCAAAAACAGGAGTTAAGTACTCTTACAAAAGTTCTTACGCTTTTTATTAACCTAAGTTGTTAATTTACAGCTTAAACGTTTCATAAAAAATAGGTCTTAGACTTTATTTTGTCTGTGGTTATGTAATTTTCACCTAATTGAAACCTGTTTTTTTTACTAAAATTCTTTTTTGCGTCAATGTAAATAATGTTTGTAAGAGCTTTAGTGATAGTATTTAAGAAGGAAATACAAAAATTTGAAATAGAAATAAAATGGATCTGAATGTCAGCTTTATAAAATCAATACTTACCCTATACGATGAAATGCTTAATAATGGTATTTCTTTGGTTTATTTAGGCGAATTTAACCATGAGATAACAAAAATGTTTACCTCGATGGCTGAAAATGAAATGCTTAGGTCTAGCGAAGAAAAAACCATAAAACGTAAAGTTTATCATGCTATGGTGGAAACTTTGCAAAATATGAATAAGCACTCGGACGAGATAGCTGTCAAAAGCAATATTGGTAAGGGTTTGTTCATGATTGGCAAAAAAGATGAGATATATTATATCATCACATCAAACAAAGTCTCAAAGTATAAAATTCCACAGTTAAGAGCTGCCCTTGAGGAAGTTAACTCCTCGACAAAAGAACAATTGAAAGCGATGTTTAAAAAACAACTTCGCTACGGCAAATTGTCCAATAAAGGCGGAGCAGGTTTAGGATTGATTGACATTGCACGAAAATCGGGACAAGGTCTTGATTATGAATTTGTCCCATTAGACGGAAGCAGTTACTTTTTCATATTAAAAGTTGAAATAAACGGCAAAACTATCGTTGCTTCGATGGATAAATAATATTTCGATGGCGAAAAATGCTTGGCATTGAGCTATTGATGAGAATGCGTATTCCATTGACACTTTGGTTAATAGCAATAACAAAAGTGTCAATTATGCTTACGCACCAATTTATTAAGCAGGCAAATGTTTTGCAAAAATTAGAATGAGTTAGCACGTAATGTGCTTTATTTCATAATATCAAACTTTATTACCAAAAATACGGAGATGTCAAAACACGATGTCGCCGTATTTTTATTTACACTAAAGTCTAAGACCTATTATTTATGATACGTAAGAGTACTTAAATTAGAATTTAGCATGAAAATTAGAACAGGTTTCGGATTTGATGTTCATCAGCTTGCAGAAGGTAATAAGCTGATTATAGGAGGAATACAGATTAAACATAGCAAAGGTTCTGTTGCACATTCAGATGGTGATGTTCTGATTCATGCAATATGTGATGCCCTTTTGGGAGCAGCAAACTTGCGAGATATTGGTTATCATTTTCCTGATAATTCTGATTTGTTTGAAAATATTGACAGTAAAATTTTATTAAAAAAAGTTGTCGATTTAATTGGTAATAAGGGATATAAGATAGGAAATATCGACTCCACGGTTTGTCTTGAGCAACCAAAACTGAAAAATCACATACCTCAGATGCAGCAGATTTTGGCACAAACAATGAATATCGACATTGATGATGTTTCGATAAAAGCTACGACAACAGAAAAGTTAGGATTTGTTGGTAAAGAAGACGGAATAAGTGCTTATGCAAATGTATTAATACTAAAGTAGTTTTTGCAACGTTATGATAAACCTCCGAGCTGGCTACTATTCCCAATGTTTATTTGACACTGTCAAGCAAGAGCAGCGCGACAAACTATTTAATCTACTGGAAACTCTTTCGTTGGTTAATATTAGTGGTTTTGTTGTTGCAGACGACATAAATATTAATAACCTCGGACGACAATTATTATCCTTCATAGGACGAGGCTGTCCGACAATTGCACCAATTGAAACAGAGAATTTGATTTCTAACTCACTAAATTTAAGCACTTTAAACCCCCAAAGTAGTAGAGTTGAATATGAGTTAGAAAAAAATGGGAAAACAGAATCTTTTGAATTTCAGAGATTTATCCACGAATTATTGAAACAAGAAAACTTTGATGAAGTTAGTCAGATGTTTCCTGTTGATAATTTAGCTAATCAACTAATTTCCACACCTTTAGCTATTGCACGCCTACAAGTTGCTTTTACCCTATATTTTTTTCGGAAAGATTACAAAGGTTGCTTTTCAAATGTAAAAATTAAAGTAATCGGGATAGCACAAAACGTGGCACAATGTGCTGCCTCGGACTGGATTGAAATGGCGAACAGCTTTTTGTATCTTGCTGGCAGCAAAAAAACAATTTCGGATTTACAGATTATCGCATATAACAAGGGCATAGAACCTACTGAATTTTACGACTTTACAATAGAAAATACTTTTTCTACTGATTCGGTAGTTTTTGACCAATCACAAAATAGTATATTAGTTTCAACTGCGCAAAACTACGATGCAACTATTTTCCCTCAAGTAAATTATTCTAACAATGGCAAGAATTTAGCTGATAGTAAAGAAACGGATTCTGCATTAAACTACTTAATACGAAATGCGTTTAGAGAAAAAAGCATAAACAAAGCACAAAAAGCACTTGTTTTAAGCCTATTACACAAAAAAGTTACATTGAGTTTTTCATCGGCAATTCATAAAGAACACGTTGGGCTACAACTCTTTTCGCTAATAAACAAAGGAAAAACGTTGATAATTTTGCCAAACGCAAATGCAATTTCAAACGCAACACAAGCCCTTACTAATATGGGTATTGATACATGGGGCGTTTTTGGCTCGTCAATAAGTAGTACTCTCCTTGAAGTAAGCGAAGGGAAATTAAACATAAAAAATATTACAAATTTTGCTTTTTCGTTGCTTGACTCCTTGTTTGATAAGGAGTTAATGCCAAGAATTAAAAATTATTGCGACAAGAAAATATTCACACTTTTTGTTGTTGACGAAGCGCAGTGTATTTCGGAATGGTCTGCCGATTTTAATCCGTTATACATGGATTTACCCAACAAACTACGCGATTTAAACGTTGATAATGTTTTATACTCAACATCTGTTTTATCGCCATTTGTTAAAACAGATGTAATGGCACGTTTTGATATTGGCAAAGCAAACATCTTACACTCTGATTCTCTGCCTTTTAACATTGAAATAGTTCCTGTTGAAGTTGCTGGAATAGAAAAGCAAGTCGAGCTAAATTCAGCTATGAGATTAGCCGGAATAAAAAAGCAAGTTGCTGTAAACTATGTAGTTAATGACTTATTTTCGGACATTAGAACACCAAGAGCCGAACGCCAAACGCTGGTTTTTTGTCCAGATGCACGTTGGCTTTTCGGTGTAACGGACAAAAACTGGGACGGACTATCGGATAAATTGAGAATCAGCTATAAAGACCTGAAAATAGGCACTTTTATTGGTGAAATTAACAGTGATATATCGAAACACGAGGCAAAAAACTCGGTTGCTGATTGTCGTAATTTTACTGATTGCCAGCTTGACATTTTGGTTGCGACACCACAACTGGGAATTGGTTATCATAATGAAAACATTAAACATCTCATTATCTTTAGCTTACCAAGTTCGCCTGACGAATTGCACCGACTTATCAACTTAGGAAGGATTGAGAATAGTAATTATTCGCCCAAAATTTTTTATATTCCTAATAAAATCAATATAGAAAACCATAGTGCGCAAAGCATTGATAAACTTCATATTACAAACAAAATACGGAATAGATTTCGCGGAAAAAATCATGAAATGACTGTTTTGTCGGAAATATTAACAGAAATTAATTTCCCGGCAGAAACCAACGAACAGCGCATTATTGATTTTATTGAAAATGAGTTTGGACAAATTTTGAGTTTCACGTATCAGCCTGAAAACGAGCCTTTTCAACTATATGTTAGCGAAAACAGAAAAGGCATTGGACACATTGACTTTGAAAAGGAGACGCTAAAAATTGACAACGAGCGCGTTGATGAAATTGTACATAAAAACGCCGGAAAAAATCTTTTAACTTTCATAAATAATAAAATTAATAATCTGTGTCCCAGCGATTTGAATAAAATTGTTTGGCTCAAAAATAGCTGCTCAAAACCGAATATGTTAGGTCTTTTGTCTCTTTTAGAAACCATAGAAAAAAACCAAGAAATTAAATTTATTGTTCCATTCAGAAATAGAAAACTATCGGAAATTGCAAATTTACTGCGTACCAATAAATCTGATTTACTTACCTATAAAAAATTATGTAATATTGCCGATTCTACTTATACCGCTGCTGATTTTATTTCGGAAACAAGTAAAATAAGCTCAATAGGCACAAATAATACGCACATTGATATTAAGCAAAAAATAGAAGCCGATTATCAAAATATTCGCCGAAAAACGGATACATTTACGGCTCTTGCACGTTTAAAAACAATCGGAATAATAAAAGAGTTTTCGATTGACAGACACGAAAAGGAGTTTAGGGTTACGGCGATAAAAAAGGACAAAAATGAATATATTGCTAATTTATGCAATTACTTAAACTGGTTTATTTCAAGGACTTCGATAAACAATATTCGAGAAAAACTCGTCCAATCGCAAAATTGTTTGGTAACAGAAACATTGGTGGAGTTAGTTTCGTTTGCCCACGATTATGTTCATAATGAACACATTAACGAAATCAATGCGCTTGATTCTACAATCAGAAACAGCTTAACAACACCAAATAACATACAGTCTGGAAAATTTATTCCTCAATATTATAATACGCCATTTTTACTTCCATCGCATCAATTTTATTTAGAAAACTTAGTGGCAAAAAAATCTTTCGATGAAATGATTAAATGCATTGATTTTGTGGGAAATAGCAAGATTGTCTGGCAGCAGCTACTTGATTCGACGGCTCAATATCAGCAAAAAAACCACCACTATATATTGCGGATTTTACACTCATATTCCTTACTTTTACTTGCTCAAAACGGCGATACGGATAATGCGACAGACCAATTAGTTAGCGCATTTCTCTCAATGAAAAAGCAAGAAAATTATTCCAATGCAATTTTTCATCTTAGGGTTGAGCAAATTCTCGAAAAATTATTTTCTCAAAACAATGATTTGAAAGCAAATCTTGACACAAAAGTCTTTTTAACACTGACATGCAAGTGGCTCGAAGGATTCAATAATCAATTTTTAGTAGGCTATGAATGAAAAAATTTACGTCCAATTAACAAAACTTCAAGACGAGCTTGATACTCTGGATAATGCGGTTGCGCACATTTCAAAAGCTGAACAAATTTCGCGAGCTGTAATTTCTGCAACAAAAACAATTCAGGCGCAGTATGGTAATCACTTGCAACAAGTTTTAAATCAGTATAATGACTTTCTCAAAAACTCGTATGAACATACAGAAGAGCAAGTTAAAGTTCTCACAGATTCTCACAAAACACAAATTGAAAAAGTCGGAACTGTAATAGAAGAGTACGAGCGACTTGCACAAAGCACAGAAAAACAAAGCCGCGAACAACTTGACGCAGCTTTGAAACATTATGAAAGTTTTTTGTCTAAAACTCAGGCACATACGCAAGAGAAAGTTGAGAATTTGAGCAACTCTCATCAAAAACAAATCGAAGTTGTTGAGAAGGTATTATCAGAATATCAAAAACTGGCAAAAGAATCTGAAATTCAAAGCGGAAAACAGCTCGAAAAGACTGTAAACGAATACAATACACTTCTATCAAAGTCCTTACACACCACCGAAACGCGTATTGAAAATATTATTGATACGCATAAAAAACACCTATCTGAAGTCAGTTGTCTTATTTCGGAACTTCGTAAAATGGCTAATGGATTTGAACAATCGTCTATTGACAATGTTTTAGATGTTAAGCAGCAGTTTACCAAACACTTAGAGCAACATCAAGAAATTGTTGAGCAAAAACTTGAAGGTCTAATAAAAGGTTACCAAAAGAATTTAGACGAAACTCACAAAATATTAAACGAGTACCTTGAGTTAGCGCAAGTTACGGCTCAACTATCAGCTCAATTGGACAAGGTTGACTTTAAAGGAAATCTGGAAAAAATTAACGGCAATTTAGATAATACACGCAAAGAAATATCCAAACTGTCCGATACCATAATAGCTGCAAATCAAACTGTTAAAGCCGAAAACCAAATTGAATTCGGAAAGATTAGGGAGATGCTTTCAAATTCCGAAGAGCGCGCAATTCTCAATAATATTATATCCGCAAACGAAAAACTCACTAAAAAAGTTGAGCATCAAATATCCCAATCAAAAGTAAATAAAACCCTCATTATCATAGCAATAGCTCTAATAGTTGGTCAAATAATTGCCTCTTTTGCCGGATTGCTGTAAAAAATAATTCTAAGCTCAAAAAATAATTATGAAATATTTATCAAAAACAAGTTTTAGAATTGTAATCATTATTGTTTCAATAATTTCTGTCTTTTCTCGCTTTGAATTAAGCATAAATACCCAAAAATATACTAGCGACTATCAATATCAATTGCAAGCAACAAAAAACCTTATTGCTGGCAACGGAATTACAACTTCTTACGTAGATACTTTGGATATTTCTAAGTCAATCTATATTAAGCTTGGTCGCCCCGAGGGATACAGCTATATGACTGCGTTACCGCTAATTGCGACAGATAGTATGTATTGGTCGCAAACTTTTGTAACGATTTTTGCGTTGGCGATTTTTTTTCTTTGTTGGTTTATTTTTTTCAAACATTTTGAAAACGATGTCGATAAAACCGTTGCAATTCCGGTTTTGCTCATTCTTGGTTTCAATGTTTCGCCGTGGTTAGATTTTGGCATAACAGGCTGGTTATCAATAGCATTTTACATGTTAGCGAGTGTATTAACCCTAAATTTATTTCGTAATAATCTAAACATAAAAACTGCTATCTTCATTGGCTTTTGTTTGTTTATGACGGTTTTTATCCGTTATGCTTACTATCCGACATTGATTGTTATACCCATTTCATTAGTATTTTTATGGTTATATTTTAAAAATAAAACTCACTTAAAACACCTTGTAATTATCACTCTTAGCTTTGCATTCTTTTCCTTGATTAGCTTTCTAATTATGACTAAAGGAGTAAAGGGCAACGCAACAGATTTGGTTGGAACTCAGACAAATGGCATAACTTTACTTTTCGATAATTTATTAAAACTGAATTATAGTTTCCCAATACAAGCAATTTTAGACGATAGATTTTTCTTTACATTGTTCTCTAAATTAAAACTTTCGGTATTAGAAGCTCCGATAAAACTTTTAGTTTCCATCGTAATTTTTGTTTTTATTGTCATTTCGATAATTCGCGATATAAAGCACTCTAAATCAAGCGATAAAAAAATCTTTTTCCTTCTTTTCTCAACACTAAGCATTTTGGGCACTTTTGGTTATTTAGTACTATTTTCAATTCTTGCTACTCCTCAAAACAACGATGTACTTTCGAGTTGGACATTTGTGCAAGAAATCAGATATTATGCACCTGCATTTGTTTCTATTTTGCTACTAATCAGCTATTATACATTCAAAAAAAGCACAAAAAAATTTGCCCCAGTTCTTAGATATTCCATGTATCTTATTGCCTGTATTTCTGTTGGTTACGGGCTAATTTCGCGCTATGCGTTAATAAACGCAACACCGCAATATTTTACCACCGGAAATGCTCGTATATGGGCAAACAACCTTAGCGATGAAAAAACTGGGCATGAGTTAGAAACATTAATCACAAAAAACACAATTGACAATGTGCGTCCTATTTATTTATCGACAGATAGAACGCATCAAATAGCAGAATTAATGGGCGCAGAGTACGGTGGTGCGCTTTTTGGTAAATTCGACAAACTACGCACACACAAAGATGTCGTTATACTTGTTAAATTATCAGAAAAATCGTATTATCCCGAAAGAGAAAGGCAACTTGTAGAATTTTGTCAAAAGCATCATTCACAAGAAGTTATCGTTGGCACATACAAAATTCATAAAGTTGTTATCAAACCGCAAAAAAATTAAAAAGCATGAATAACCCACTCGAAGTTACTGTGTTAATGCCTTGTTTGAACGAATCCGAAACGTTGGCAATTTGTATTGATAAAGCAATGAAATGTATGAAAGAGAACGGCATCAACGGCGAAGTTCTCATTGCCGACAACGGAAGTACCGATGGTTCTCAGGAAATAGCCACACAACATGGCGCAAGAGTTGCAGATGTAAAGCTGAAAGGTTACGGAAATGCACTAAGAGGTGGTATTAATGCAGCCAAAGGAAAATACATAATCATGGGCGATTCCGACGACAGCTACGATTTTTCAAACTTAATGCCATTCATCGAAAAGCTACGAGAAGGCAACGATTTGGTAATGGGAAACCGCTTCAAAGGTGGCGTTAAAAAAGGAGCAATGCCATTCTTACACAAATACTTAGGAAACCCAGTCCTATCATTTATCGGGCGATTATTTTTCAAAATCCCGATTGGTGATTTCCATTGTGGGCTACGTGGATTTACGAAAGAGGCAGCAGCAAAAATGAAACTTCAAACTACCGGAATGGAATTTGCCTCGGAAATGGTTGTCAAAGCATCATTACAAGAAATGAAATTTGCAGAAGTCCCAACAACGCTGTCGCCAGATGGACGTACACGACCGCCACACCTAAACACTTGGAGAGACGGCTGGCGACACCTTCGTTTTTTGCTTATGTATAGTCCGGCTTGGCTGTTTTTATACCCGGGACTTATCTTTATTATATTCGGATTAATACTTACAATTCGTCTTGCGATTTCACCAATAAATATTGGCGATATAGTTCTGGACGTTCACACGATGTTATATTCGGCATCTGCAATTATTATCGGATTTCAGGCTGTTGTATTTTTCTTGTTTACAAAGACTTACACCGTAACACAAGGCTTGCATCCAAAAAACAAAACATACGAAAGAATAGTTAAAATAATAAACCTCGAACGTGGACTTATTGTTGGCGGAATCATCACTCTAATAGGCATTTATTTTACAATAAGTGCAATGATGTATTGGACAAATCACGGTTTTGGGCAACTGCAACCATCAATTGTTTTGCGCGATGTAATTCCCTCTGTAATAGGAATTATCATAGGAGTGCAAACAATTTTCTCCAGCTTTTTTCATAGCATTTTATGCCTGAAGAAAGACGCATAGAATAAAATGCAGCCACTATCCCCAAAAAATTGAATTTCCGATGTATCCCACAAATATAAACACATGAAACTAATAGACAACGTATTAAGAGACTGGAGAATAAGCAAAACAAAAAAATTCATACCAAAGCATGCAATAATTTTAGATATTGGTGCTTTTGATGGAATGCTCTTCAAAAAAAACGCAAAAAAAATGTCTCTTGGTATTGGTATTGAGCCTTTAATAAAAGAAAAAATTGTTGGCGATAATTACACAATTTACCCTGGTATGTTTCCTGAATTTATGCCAGAAAATGTTGATTTTGATGTTATTACAATGCTAGCTGTTTTTGAGCATGTGCCCAAAGATAAACAACAAGTTGTTGCAGAAAGTTGCTTCAAATTACTAAAAAAAGGTGGTGTCGTAATCATCACTGTTCCGTCTGCGATTGTGGACAAAATTTTGGATATTCTGATGTTTCTAAAATTAGCAGATGGAATGTCAACCGATGAACATTATGGTTTTGAGCCTGAGGATACGCTGAAAATTTTCTGCAAACCAAATTTCAAACTTGTTAATAAAAGTAAATTCCAACTCGGCGTAAACAATTTGTTTGTCTTTGAAAAATTGTAATTCACGCAGCGAATATTTATGCCTAAGTGTTACCCAAAGCACAATAAACCTTGATACAAAGGATTTTACGAAAAACAAGTTTATTCTACATCATCATTCTGTTATTTTCATCGGTAAATAAATCGTTGTGATTTTTTTGGCAGGTAAGACTCTTCTTGTGGTAGGATAAAACTAAAAACTGATTATAACGGATTTTGTTAAAAAATGTAAATCTGTTATAATCAGAGAGTTCATAATTCTATACGTAAAATGAATTTAATAAAGTAAGCCATTAAAATTCCTAACTAAAACAAAATCAGGCGTAAGCAAAATTATCAATTATCAATTATTAATTTTCCATTACTAAGCTACTTTAGGCAATGTTTATTTCGAGAATTTTTTATCAAGAATAGCCTTCACTTGCTGCTCGCTTTGAATGCTAGATGTGGCAGCTACAACAGCACCATCTTGGAAATATACAGTAAACGGTAGTCCCATAAAATTCCCACACGCAGGCAAATTACGAATAACCTTTGCATCAGGCAAATCGAATGCCATATCATAAAATTCCACATGCGGATAATCTGCTCGAATTGAGGTCATTGCCTTATAGACAGGGATACACATTGGTCCCATGCGTCCGCAACAAATCATAACATTTTTGTTTTCGGATATTGCTGCCCGAAAATTTGCTTCAGACATAAGGTGTTTCAAGTTTGTTTGTAGTTGCATAATTATTAGTTATTGGTTAATAAATTCACTAAGTGCCTTGCACTTTTTAATATTAAGACAACGATTTACTATTTGACTGAAAATTTGCAACAAACAGCAAATAATAATATCAGTTAATTTAATCTTCGTTCTAAGTAAAATGAATTTAATAAAGTAAGCCATTAAAATTCCTAACTAAAACTAAATCAGGCGTAAGCAAAATTATTAATTATTAATTATTAATTTTCCATTACTAAACTTTTACGATTGCTCTTTTTCCTGGTTTTTTCGTGGTGTCCATGGCACTTCTTCTGCTCCAAAGTGTCTGGAAAGTTTACGCGAAAGTACGAAAAAATAATCCGATAATCTATTCATGTATTTCAAAACCATTAAATCAATATTCGCAACTTCTGCAAGTGCCGATATTTGCCGCTCTGCCCGACGTGTTACGCTACGGCAAACATGGCACAGTCCAACGGCATCGTGTCCGCCCGGCAGAACAAACTGACTTAGTGGCGGAAGTTGAGCAGTTATCACATCTATCTCATTTTCAAGGACTTTTATATCTTCGGAGCGAAATTCCGGCATTCGGATACGCTCAGTTGGCTCGTCAAGGGCAAGCGATGTTCCAGCGACAAAGAGCATATTTTGTATTTCGATTAGAAACTCCACGTCCTTGAGTTCGAGTTTTTTACTACGCAGCCAGCCCACATAAGAATTTAATTCATCGACAGTTCCATACGTTTCTATACGAGCGTTGTGTTTTTTTACACGATTTCCGCTCAAGAGAGACGTTTTTCCGTTATCGCCAGTTTTTGTGTATATCTTCATTTTAGGAATTAAATAAGTAAGGTCTAAGACATATTTAATGTTGCTTACGCATTTCTGCAAAGTTCACTTAATCAGCGAAATATGAACAAGTAAATATGTAAAAACTTTTGTATGAGTGCTTACATAAATATTTGACACCACTGTCGGTGTGGTTTCAAGGCACACCGACAGTAATGAAATCCAAAACTACGGTGTAGTTTTGAACACAACGCAATCTGCCTCCAAGCCAAAGGAAGCAAAAACACAAATTTTTCCATCAGGCGCAACAGCCACCGAAGGGTGTTTCTCGTTTTGAGGCGAACCAAAAACTTTCTCGGAAACTTTTGCTCCATTCGAGTTTATTTTCAGCAACCACAAATCATCATCTTTCATTGTGCCGGATATTCCGCTAACTATCAGGTTGTTACCAGCATCAACATCAATAGAATAAGCCTTATCAAACATTCCCTTTCTATCGAAAGTCTTTTTCCAAGTCATTTTTCCGGCTGCCGAATACTTTGCAACCCAAAAATCGCTACGCTGCGTGGTTCGGAAATTATAGAACCGCCCTACAATATATATAGAGCCGCCACTATCCATCGTAGCAGCATAAGCCTTCACACTTTCTTCTAACGTTGTTTCCCAAAGCAGATTTCCACTATTATCCAGTGCAACTGCCCACGTATCGCTCACCGCAACAATTTCGCCAGCCGTATTTGCAACCACACTACTAGCAATGCCTTTGCCCTCGAATGTTTTTTTCCACACTTTTTTTCCGTCAGGGCTTAACTTTGCAACCCAAAAATCGCGCGCACCATTATGACGAGCATCGTAGCCAGCCACAACAATTTCACCACTATTTTTCACCGTAACATCTATCGCACGAGTGCCTTTGAATTTATGCTCCCATATTTTTTTGCCATCTTGACCAAGTTTTACAACCCAAACAGAACCTTTTGGCATTCCTTTTTTCGAGTTACAATAACCCACCAAAACAATCTCATTTTCCGCCGTAACAGCAACAGATTCCGATTGGTCATCATAAGGCGTACCATAATTATTGTCCCACAACAAATTGCCATTAGCATCTAACAGCGTAACCCACACATCGTTAGTCCAATTTCCGATGTTTTTCGTGTAGCCTGTCAGAACAATATTTCCGTCATTCCCGACAGCCATTCCGCGCGCCTTACTTCGTTTTCCGTTATAATCGAACACCGTAAGCCAGTCATTTTTCAGAGCTTTGTGTTTGTCGGCAGCAGCATAGGTAGCAGCCAATTTTTTTGCTTTCAACTGAAAAACCTCTTTATATTTCTCCGAGCCATGATATTGAGATAAAAACAAATTAAATGAGCCCAATTTTTTCGTCGAAACAGCCTCAGCATAAGCCATTTCCTCTTTTTTCGTGGCAGCCTGTGCAGCAAAACGCGATTTCGGATATTTCTTCAAAAAACCATCATAGGACGCAATAGAATTTGTATTCTTTGCCTGCCGAAAAGCAATACCATCGCGCAAAGCTCTAGCACTATCAGCAAGCTGCGACTCGGGATATTTCTTAATAAACGTTTCGTAAGCAGAAATTGTCTTCGACCCAAATGCCTTTTTCAGTTCCAACCCATCGCGTTTCAAAACGGCTTCCTTGGTTTCTGGCGAGGCAGGATATTCTTCAATAAAATTATTAAACGCCGAAACAGTATTTTTTTTCTTTGCAGATTTATACAAAATACCGCATTTCAGGCGTACAACGCTACGCATGTGCCGCGAGCTACCACACAGAGCAATAAATTTATCAATAAGTTGAGCCTTTTTTTTAACCTTAACAAAACGATACAACTTATCATCAATATCTCCTAAATCCTTCATTACCTGTTCGTAAGAAGCATACTCTGCAATATCCTCAATATCGTCCTCAGACAAATTTTCCCAATTTACCGATGCAATTTGCGCATAACCAAACGCCTTGAACAAGTCAAACTTAGAGTAACTCCTATCATCGTAAACCAACGCCATTCCATAAGCCACAATAGCATTAGAAGAGTCAACCGTCAGCATTTCAGCAAAAATCTCTTCCGCCTTTTCAAAATCTCTCTTTTTCAGTTTTTTAAACCCTTTTTTCGGGTTCTGCGCCAACAACGCAACAGCAATAAAACAAAACGTAATTAATAATGTAATTTTTTTCATATCTTCAGTTTTAAGCACATAGTGCTATTAATCAATAACTAACATAAATATTTAAACCATAAACCAAGACAAAAAAGTGGCTTGGTCATTCAAAACTCTCAACCCACTTCACGCCAAGATAAACAAAAACACTTTTTTTTACAATTAAATACTCCTAAGAATTGAAAAAAAGCCAACCCAATAATGTCTAAGACCTATTTAATGTTGCTTACGCATTTCTGCAAAGTTCACTTAATCAGCAAAATATGAACAAGTAAATATGTAAAAACTTTTGTATGAGTGCTTACATCTTGAAAAAAAAACACCAGACCTGCATTTTTTCTTGTTTTTTTCTTAACTTTAGGAAAAATAATAAAAAATCGTAATACTTAAAAAGTGCATCGCACTTAGTAATTAGACTTTGGACAATAATAAATTTAGAGTTAAAAATAATAAATTTGAAAA
>JAOZMU010000024.1:12894-15209 GCA_029934165.1 Bacteroidales bacterium | reverse complement strand
GCAACTTTTTTAACACTTTTTGCATCTGCAATAGCTTGATATTCAAGGTGTTATTGAAGTCAGAAACTTGAGTTATTCAACTACAAACTTTTGAGTTTGTTTCAATTGTCCTTGTAGTACTTCAACAAAGTAAACACCTTTTGCAAAAGAAGATACATCTATCGTAGTTTGTGTTTCTCCCGAATTTATAACTGTTGTTACAAGTTTCTCGCCAAGTACATTGTAAATTGAAATTCGTGAATCTATACTAACAGATTTGCTTAATTTGATATTTACGTTGTTGCTTGTCGGGTTTGGGAAAACAATAAAATCTGTATCTACTTGCGGTTCTTCATCTATACCCACCGGAGTCATGGTTAAATTGATGGTTTGCTCTGAGTTGGTTGTTTCAAAATAACCATTGTAGCCATCTTTTATAAACGTAAATCTCCGAGTACCATTTGGCACTATAATTTCTTCATTTGAAGATTCGATGGTTTTAACAAACAATCCATCAATAAGTATTTTCGTGTCAATAACATTGGCATTAGATATTACTGTAACTGTATAAGTTGTATCTTCTAAACCAGCTTCTGGAATATAAGTAATTTGTTTGCTGTAATACATAGTATCAGTTTCGTTTGCAAAGAAAACTACAATATTGTTAACGCCTTCGTGGTATTCATAATCAATTATTTCTTGAGAAGCATCGTATGAAATATTGTTATTTGGGTCGTTTTCGTCCTGAGTTCCATTTATGATAAGTGTGTAGCTGTTATGATTTACTGCGGTAATCTTTAGTTTAGCATTTGGATTTGTGAAAAATGGTGCTGTATTAGCAGTGGCATTATCCCATACTTGAATATTGGGGTTTATTACAAAATTATTACTTGCGTCTGTTTCCAAAGTAATATTTATAACACCACTTGTCAATTCTTCATCTGTAATTTCGTGGTTCAATGTCTGAAAGCCATTGCAAGTTGCCTGTAAAACATTGCTTGCGGAAAATTCATCGAAGGTGCTAAATTGTAAATTTCCATTATTATTTGTGAGATTTCTGTCTTTCCATTCGCCATTATTTTCCGTAAAAACACGCACATTAGAAATTGGTGAATTGCTTATATCACTCGCATTTACAAGCAGCCTTGTTGGCAAAACTTCTGAACTTGCACCACTTTTTGATGATGACACCGAGAAGAATCTAATTTCATTAGACACGCTACCAGACGGTAAATGATTGACCAATCTGTATAAATATTCTTTACCTGATGTTAATTGATGTTCTTCTGGCAAGTAATACGAATGTCCGTGTCCACTTCCTGTATGGATTAAGTTGTAGCAACCATCTCCGCCTTTTTCTTTAATATAAATAGTGAATGAATTAGATGGCATTTCCTCCCATTGAAAGGTCGGCGTGGTTGTTGCAATCTCTTCATTGTTTTGAGGATAAGAAATATGCGGGTTTGCTCGAATAATTCCCTTGTAGCCATTTTGCCCACCAACATAAACTATTTTGTAACCATTACCAACTTGTGTTATATTTAATTCTTTTCCAATATATGTTCCATTGTGAGAAGTTCCATTTTGCTGTGCAACTTTTATTTTCATGTTACTATAATCAACTTCCATAACGATAGCCACATGTCCATATTTAGAACTGCTCCAGCACAACATATCTCCCACTTCTGGCAGCATAGTACTTCCTGTTGGGTAAGATAATAAACCAGCAGTAGCGGCATTAGCAAAGAAAGTTTTTGCATTTCCTGAAAAACCATACCCCAACAGTGATAATCCATATACTTGATAAAATGTTCGGTTGCAATATTCTGTACATTGCCAACGCAAACCTGTATTTACTCCTGAAACATAACTTAAATAACTCCCTGTTCCACCTACGTAATTATATCCGGAGTTTGAGTAAGCAATAGCATTATTAAAATGACCTTCAGGATTTCCATTGTACCAATCTGTTTCACTTTTTAAGGTTGTGAAATTTCTTGTATTAGTCCATTCACCCCATGCACCATTAGTTTTGGCTTTTACCCGATATTGATACTGTATCTCGCCGCTTGTCAAGTTCTCGTTAGTTTGCAAACGATAACGGGTTTCGGTAGTTGTAATATTTCTAATCGCTATTTCATCAACATCTTGAATCTCTAATTCATATTCCCCCGCATTTGGCACAATTTCCCATTCAAATTGAGTAAAAGTTGCAATGTCTGTTGCATTTGCTCTCGGAAGCACAAGTGTTGGCAGATAACAACTTGGGGTACTTCCCTCTGAAACCGAAATATAATCATTTTTCGTTTCTGAATCTGAATTTCCACAAGAGTTTT
>JAOZMU010000024.1:0-12794 GCA_029934165.1 Bacteroidales bacterium | reverse complement strand
TTGTGCTTGTCGTTCCATCGCCAAAGCTCCAAGAGTACGAAGTAATTGTTTGTCCGCTTCCTGCATCAGAACTATTTGTAAAATTAGTGCTTAGTGGTGCATCACCGCTTGTTGGATTTGCATAGAAGTTTGCTGTTGGCGTTGGACAGGGTGAAGAAACCGAAATATAATCATTTTTCGTTTCTGAATCTGAATTTCCACAAGAGTTTTGTACTGTTAAAGTTACATCGTAATTTCCACCGTTTGTATATGAGTGTGGTGGGCTTGCGCTTGTGCTTGTCGTTCCATCGCCAAAGCTCCAAGAGTACGAAGTAATTGTTTGTCCACTTCCTGCATCAGAATTATTTGTAAAATTAGTGTTTAGTGGTGCATCACCGCTTGTTGGATTTGCATAGAAGTTTGCTGTTGGTGTTGGACAATTTAAAGTACGCGTAACTTTAATATATCCTGCATTGTAAATGCTCCCACTTTGGTCTGACGAAAAGCCCGCACCCCAATACGCATAACTTCCATTTGCAAAAAATGAATTTGATTCTGTAATAGAAACAGTATTATCATCCTCATTAACGGTCGTTCCCGAAATGGCAGCTCCAAAGCAATAATTTATATCAGTATCCCAACCGACAAAAAATGTTCCGCTTCCAGAAAAATCGTCACCGTTACATTTTCCAAGTTCAAACGTTATATTTACAGCATCTATTGATGTTATACGAATCCGAACCACATCATAACTCCATGAGCCACCGCAGTCGCCTGGGCAGTCAATCCACTCATTAACAGCTATTGTCTCATTTGTTTGAAGATTTGTAAGAGCATATGTATAGCTCCTTTCATTTTCTATTTGAGAAAATACACTGCCAGCAATAAATAATAATAATACGATAAAAAGGTAAAATGTTTTCATAATTTGTATGTTTTAGGTTAAAAAAACAACCATCAAGGCTTTTAAAACCTTGATGGTAAAATGGGTTGCTAATCAACCTTCACTAATTTTTGCGTAAAGGTTTGTTTGTTGTTTGTGATGCGAACAAAATAAACTCCTGTCGAAAGTTGCTGTATGTTCACTTTACCATCATTTATTTGTGTGCTAATCATTGTTTTTCCTTGCAAATTGACAACCTTCAATGTGCTAACTTCTGTTGAAGATAAGCCTGAGATTGAAATAAAATCGGATGCAGGATTTGGTGATATTGAAATTTTCTCAATTTCGATTTGTTCGTTTGTAGAGGTAGTGAAATTTCCTGTAATAGAAACAGTATCTTGTGTGATTGTTTCATACAAAATATTATCTTCGTACATAATAAAAACATCTCCAATAATTAGTTTTGCCGTTTCTGTTTTCGATTCATTGAACCCAAAATCAACATTATAGAGAAACTCATTTGCACCTATTGCAATAGAATTTCCATTTGTACGGTTAATTGTAAAATCGAAAGTTTTCTTGTCTTGGTGTAACAAATCACAAATTTGCATATTCCATGACTGTTGCCCAAGTACAGAACCTTCATAATCAGTTGTGTAAGATTCCGATTCAGCATCTTCAATTACAATACGTCCTGTAATGCCCCTAATTTCGCCTTTTGTGTTGTTTGTTAATCTTACGGCAAATTGAGGGCTATTGGGATAGTTTAACTTTTCAATTGATATTTCTATCCCATCAAGTTTGGCATTAGCAGCGTTTTTCTTTGTGTGAGTTGCATTTACCCCAAGCGTGTAAAATATGTACTTTATTATTTCGCCATCGTTTTCGGGCATACTACCAAACTCAGGATAATAGGTTGAAGCATCATGTTCGATTACACCATCATTATACGCATCGGCAAATTTGAAGTCAATATCAGAGTCCGGCATGATAACACCAGAGTTTTGCGCCGCCTGAGCAACCCAGTCGTAAGTTAAATATCCGCTACATGTCAAGTCCCTTATTGGTATATTTGGTTCTGTACCTTGAGTTTGAACAAGGTAATTACTATACGAATTTACAAGAAATGACATATCGTTGAAATCTACAACTCCATCATTATTTACATCACCAGGCCATACAGGAGTGGCATCGACCTGAATTTGCAATTCAGCAGGCACTCCCTGTTGACTATAACTATTTGAAGGTGTTACTGTTAGTGTAAATTCTGTTATATTTTGGTCGTTTACTTCTATGTTGGCACTACTACCATTTTCTGTAATACTTATGCCTGTAACAGAACTTTCCCAACTGTATGTGTCAGCGTTTGACCAACCTGCTACATTATAAGAAACTACTTCTCCCAAAGATATTAGCTCACAACCGGATATTTCACCCACACCATAAATTGCAGTTGTTTGGTTGGTGAATAGATAACCACTATTATTGGTGAAGTTACCGCTTGTTTGGTTCAAACTTACCATATTCTCACCCAAAATAGTGCTATTAGAATAATTGCCGCTTGTTTGCTCTCCACCTCCATTTGTGAATATTCCCGTATGCGTATATTGTGCTATACCTCCAAGAGAAAAAGTAAGTAAGCACGCAATAATAAATATTTTATATTTCATTTTTGCCCCCTTTTTTATTGTTTTGTTTGAATAACTTCAAAATCCTCATATCCAGCACGTACTCCATTTACAAAATAATCAAATTCAACGTTAGACGAACCATTATTAAGTTCTCTAACAACAAGTTTTGTTGAACTAATATCTTCAATAAAAAGACCATTACAATTACCACGAGGAGTAATTTGTGCTGTTAGATTTTCCTCTGAACTCATTATGGAAAAATGTTCAGGTAAGTTAATAATAACTACACCATTTTGTAATTTTGCTGTTCCCCTATGATATGTTCCGGCTTCGTCACTTATTACTGTATGATAAACTATTTCTTGATTAGATTTTGTTGGATGACTTTTACTATTTGACAATGAACCTGCATATGTAATATCTCCATATCTACCATCCATTTCTATTGTTTCAGTTGGATTACTTCCACTTCCATATAAACTTAGGATGCCACCTTCAGAACCATTACTATCATAACTACCCAATTGTACTCTGTATTTATTATTTGCATAGCCAGTCCATATTCTTCTACCTAGATAATTACTTGCCTGATTCTTTGAAAGAAAAGCATTATCAGCATAAATAGTTCCATCATAAATTGCAAAACCACTTGGTTCATTTCCAACAAATAGCGCATTTGTAAATCTGTAATCCCCACTTGTATAAGGATTTGGCATTGTTCCTGAAGGGGCATTTTGCCATTGCCCAGCACCAGTACCGTCTGAAGTCCATATCTGATCATTAGTTCCTGCTGATGTAATCATATAATTATAATTATTTCTTAAATTATTTACTTCCGTTTGCGTAAAATCATCAGCAGCAATAGCATTTGTATAGGCAATGTTTGGTGTATTAGAAATTTCTGAATAATCAACACCATCTTTAATATTCACAGGCACTGTTGGATCTTATTCTGTGGCAATTCCCACATCATCTCCGTCCGCAATATCAGATGGAATATTAATCATATTAGACCAACTTGTATAATAATCAGGTGATTGCCCTCCAAGATTAGCAGCATTGTCTGCGTTCTTAGCACTCAAAGCCACAAGCGAGAAGCCAATCGGTTGTTCAAATGATTCTGTACCAAAAGAAATTGTCAACATCGGTTCACTCATTGCCATAATTGCTTGTGCTTGCTCTGGCGTAAAGCTTAAATCAACTTCATACAAACCATCGGTGATGGTAACATCTTGGGTCTGGTTAAACGTAGTAGTGCCAACAGAAAAAGTCATATTCTCTGTTGCGCTTACTGGCTCGCCAGCATTCATTAGTTTACCCTGATATTTTACGGTTTGTGCAAACACATTGTTCAAACCAAGCAGCATAACAGCCGCCAAAACGAAAAGTAAAGTTTTTGTGTTCATTGTCCTAAAATTTAATTTATCTCTCCCTCTTTTCCAAATTCTCGCCGCTGCGGGAAATTTAACAGCGACGAGAATAAAAAACACAGCAAAATTGTAGATGACGCAGTGTTATTTTGTCAGTATAAATTTCATTTATTGTAAATTTTCACATTAGATTATACAACCAAAGAAACACAATGTATCATGTTCCAACAAAAAGCAAACAAATTATTATGAATAAACCTCGAAGCCAAAAATACTGCAAAACTATTTTACAAGTTTTTTTTAGCGTTTTATATTTCACTTCTCAAATTTACTCATAAATTATTGATTATCAAGGAAAAGTTCGGAAAGGTACAGGAAATCTCAAGATGGTTATAAACCATTGACTTTCGTTGGAAATTTGGTTTTTTGTGAAAAAGTTTGCAACTTTAGAAATCTAAAGAAAAGTTCAGATTTCCTTGTTTTCCTAAAAATAATTACTATGAACGACGAATACAAATTAGCCTTCAAAGAATACGTAATCGCCTTGCTATGTGAGAATAAAATCACAGAATTTACACCCACAAGCGTATTAGCATTTGTGGAAAACAAGATAGCAAATAATGACTTTCCTACTTTTGAGATTGTTTACCAGCAAAACAATCAGATGGAGGCAAAAGAAAGGGTAGATAAACTGCGGTCGTTGTGCAATTTCTTGAACGGAATAACAAACTCGCCTTACAATCATACAATTGAAAAATACGTGCAACTATTCCAGTTTCCTGTGTTTAATGAGTGGATAATTGAAAATCAAGAACAAGAAGAAAATAATCAAATGTTTTACATCGGTTATTTTTCTTCGCCACATTCGCATTGTAAAAAATCACTTCTAACAGTATTTGGCGACTGGGAGAATTTAAGCTATACCACAATAAAAGAAGACAATTCAACATATCGAGATTATGGTGTTGCAGAAGAATGCACAAGAATAAATGGGAATACTGTTCTCGTTGCAACTTTTGCAAAAGATAGTATTCCTAAAGCGGTTACTATGTATATTTCGCTAATGAATGCTCCAGAAAGAAACTACGTGTCGGCAATATATACAGCTCTTTCTGATGATGTTGCGGAAATGATTTCTGGGATTATTATTTTTGAGAGGACAAATGCTAAAACAAAAAACGAAGCGCAAGCGTTGTTGTCTAAAGAACCACCGCAAGAAATTGCTTATGAGCTTTTAAACAGTAGAATCAATTACTCGAAGCAAGTCAGACGAACTTTAGATAGCTTTGACGTGCACGAAAACTTAAAAACTTACAATAAATTTGTTGGCGAATATGATGTATTTGTGAGCAACAGCTTGCCGGAAATAACCATTTGTGTTATGGCAATAGGAAAGTTATTTGATGTTGAATTAGAGTCAAAAGATAGAGCGTATAAAGGTAATGCCTACATGAAAAATGGGAATAACACACTTCATTGTCAACTGTTTTTTAAAAAGTATGATATAAATATTTATATCGAAAATCCCCATATTGAAAAAGAATATTTTTTTGGTACAGTGGCGGGGTTGAGTCATCAAAACGAACCATTTGCAAGTAGAATTCTCTTGTATAAACTGAAAAATGGCGAAAAGCCAATTAAAAAAGAGCAACTTTCAACCGAAAACGCTGAAAAATATGCCGAATTGCTCAAAAAACACCCAATAATGACAGACTGGTTATTGGGTAAAAAAGATGAATTTCTTGAATCTTATAAGTCTTACTATCATCTTCAAGAAAAAGGAGAGGCACTAAAAATCGTACACAACAACAAAATTGTAAAGTAAACGGAAAAGCCGAAAAGCTCATTTATGTTCCAAGTTCACTTTTTATCTTTTATTGTCACGACCTAAAAGATGCGGTAAGCACTTATACAAAAGTTTTTACTTATTTGCATGTCTGTAATTTGCTGATAGTTCGAGTTTTACAGAATTGCGTAAGCAACACTAATTAGGTTTTAGACCTTAACTGAAAATATGAAACATACCGAAAAAAAGCGTAAACTAAATATGAAACATGCCAAGGATTGACATAAAACATAGTTATTTCTACTCTATTATTATAGTGCTTATTCAAAAAAAAGAGCCAAACTCACTAAAGGCTTGGCTCTTTTTTTTATGTAAGTACTCTTACAAAAGTTCTTACGCTTTTTATTAACCTAAGTTGTTAATAGTCAGCTAAAACATTTCATAAAAATTAGGTCTTAGACCTTAAATTGGTGTTATGCTCCAAAGTCATCAAATGCAATCATTTCATCGGGTACGCCCATGTCGTAAAGCATTTTCAGGACAGCGTCATTCATCATCGGTGGACCGCAAAGATAATATTCTATTTCTTCCGGCTCTTCGTGTTTCATTAAATATTCTTCGAGAATGACGGAATGAATAAATCCAGTGTTTCCCTTCCAATTGTCTTCTGGTTTTGGGTCGGATAAAGCTAATTCAAAACTGAAATTCGGAAAATCTTTTTCAATCTGTCGGAATTGGTCTTCGTAAAAAACCTCACGTTTCGACCGTGCGCCATACCAGAATGTAGCTTTTCTGTCAGATTTTTCGGTGTTAAACAAATGGAAAATATGCGAACGCATAGGTGCCATTCCTGCTCCTCCACCAATAAACATCATTTCGCGTTGAGTTGGTTTGATGAAAAATTCGCCATAAGGTCCAGATACAATAACTTTATCGCCTGGCTTGCGAGAAAAAATGTACGATGAGCAAATCCCCGGATTCACTTTTTCAAAACCCTTCTTAGCGTTGTCCCAAGGCGGAGTTGCGATACGAATATTTAGCATCACAATATTTCCTTCGGCTGGGTGGTTTGCCATCGAATATGCGCGATATGTTTCTTCGGGGTTTTTCATTTTCAAACTCCACATATCGAAGTTGTCCCAGTCTTCGCGAAACTCTTCTTCAATATCAATGTCTGCCTTAAAATCGACTTCGATTTTCGGAACATCAATTTGAACGTAGCCTCCCGATTTGAAATCCATCGTTTCGCCTTCGGGCAATCGGACGACAAATTCTTTGATGAAAGTGGCAACGTTATGATTGGAAATAACTTCGCATTCCCATTTATTGATACCCAAAATCTCTTTGTGGATACCAATTTTCATATCCTCTTTCACTTTGACTTGACACCCAAGTCGCCAATTGCTTAATTGTTCTTTTCGTGTAAAAAAGCCTTTTTCTGTTGGCAAAATAGAGCCACCGCCCTCAAAAACTTGGCACGAACACATTCCGCATGTCCCGCCACCGCCACAAGCAGATGGGAGAAAAATTTTGGAATTTGTGAGCGTATTTAGCAGTGTTTCACCTTGTTCGGTTTTAATCTCTTTTTCGTCATTGATTGTAACAGTAACTTCGCCCGAGGGCATTAGCTTTGCTTTTGCGAAAAGAAGTATTGCCACCAAAAGAAGTATTATCACTAAAAAGGCGATAATGCTAATTTGCATTACTGTGGACATTTGTGCTTGCAGTACAACCATCGTTTATTTGTTTTTATCCTGATTATCAGGTGTTAATAATTACAAATTAATTCCCATAAAACTCATAAAAGCAATCCCCATGAGCCCTGTTACTATGAATGTTATGCCTAGCCCGCGCAATGGTGCAGGGACATTGGAGTAACGGATTTTTTCGCGTATGGCTGCCACGCCGACAACTGCCAAAAACCAGCCAACACCAGAGCCAAGCGCAAAGACAGACGCTTCTGCTATTGAGTTATACTCGCGCTCCTGCATGAAAAGCGCGCCTCCGAGAATTGCACAGTTTACAGCAATCAGTGGCAAGAAAATCCCAAGGTTGGCGTATAATGTTGGCGAAACTTTTTCGACAATCATCTCAACCAACTGAACCATAGAGGCTATGACGGCAATAAACATAATAAAACTCAGAAAACTCAAATCAATATCCTTTGCGGCATCGCCCATAATCCAGTCTAAAGCTCCTTTTTTTAGCAGGAAATTTTCGATAAGATAATTTACAGGAACAGTTATCCCGAGTACAAAAATAACTGCTATCCCAAGCCCCGTAGATGTTTCGACTGTTTTGGACACAGCCAAATATGAACACATGCCTAAGAAATAGGCAAATATCATATTGTCGATGAAAATCGACTTGACAAATATATTTAATAATTCTTCCATGATAAATTTTTTGTTTTTGTTTATTAGATATTGGTTAAGCGCGTAGTGCTATTGTTTGAAGATGTATTGTGTTGATAATCAAGTTAATAACAACCAAGAAAATATCAATTCTCTTTGCGCACCAATTTATCTATGATTCAATCAAATCGCGAGAACGAGCGCGTTGTATCCAGATGATAATTCCGACAACGATGAGTGCCATTGGCGGCAAAATCATTAGTCCGTTGTTGGCATAACCCATTTCGTAGAATCCTTCTGGTATAACCTGAAAGCCCCAAATAGTGCCAGAGCCAAGAAGCTCTCTGAAAAAGGCAACTACTATCAGGATAACTCCATATCCGGCAGCATTCCCGACTCCATCGAGAAACGCCGGCCAAGGTTTGTTGCCCAATGCAAATGCCTCTAAACGCCCCATGATGATACAGTTGGTTATTATCAACCCAACAAATACCGACAATTGTTTGCTGACATCGTAAACAAATGCTTTCAGCACTTGGTCGACAACAATTACGAGTGATGCAATGACCACAAGTTGGACAATTATACGTATGCGTGTTGGTATGGTGTTTCGCAAAAGCGAAATAATGACATTGGCTAAAGCCAAGACAAAAAGCACCGAAACCGACATTACCACCGCAGGTTCGAGTTTTACGGTAACTGCCAATGCCGAACAAATCCCCAATACTTGAATCGTAATTGGGTTGTTCATGTTGAGCGGATTGGTCAGCAGTTTTAAATCTTTTGATGAAAACAAGCTCATATTGTTAGTTTTTATTTTCTAAGTGCTTTGCACTTTTTAATATTAAAATAAATGTTTGCTGTTAAATTGAAAAATTAAGGTCTTAGACCTATTTTTCATGAAACGTTTTAGCTGTGATTTAGCAACTTACGTTAATAAAAAAACGGAAGAACTTTTATAAGAGTATTTAGTAACAAAATAGCAAATAACGGAATAAGTTAATTTGGGGTTTGCACTAATTTTCAAATAGGGTTATTTTCCTTTACTCTTTTTCAAAAACTCAACGTAATTCACTAAGCAGTCGGCATTTAACATTGTTTCGAGAGCCTTGCATGTGATTGTTCCGCCAGAAATTCCATCTACTCCGTGGTCTAAATCGCCGATGGCTTTTGCTGCACCTTTTCCGCCTTTATAAACAGTAATTGATACGAACTTTCCTTCTTCATCGAAGAGTTTTTTTCCCTTAAATGGGTGTTCAAACCAGTCTTTATTTATGTCCGCGCCAAGTCCGGGTGTTTCGCCTTTATGGTCGAAGATAGCTCCAAAAATCGTGTTATAATCTTTTTCAAGAGCTAAATATCCCCATATTGGACCCCACAAACCTTTTCCTCTGACTTGCAAAATCGCATACGTATTTCCCTGATTTTCGCATAAGAAAACAGGTAAAACACGGTTGGCTTCGTCTTTATCAAGTTGTTTTTTTAGGTCTATGTCAAAAGCAACTTGTCCTTCAACGATTTCGCCTTTGGAATTTATTGCCATTGATTTTGTTATGTGCTTATCAAAAAGCTCTTTGGCTTTATCGCGCGAGCTTTCTATGCCAGCCGATGCCAAAATGTTTTGCATTTTTTCGTTTTGTATGTTTCGTGCCTGAATAGGTTGTAGTTTCACTGCAATAAATGCAAGCAGCGATGCAACAACAACGACAAGAATCGAAGCATAAACAAATGTGTATGTATTTCCTTGAACATTCATAATGATTAAAATCTCAAAAATTAATAAATATTTTTGTTTAATTATCAATTAAACACATAGTACTAATATTCAACCAATTGTACTGATTTTTTTGTGTAAATTATGCTTTGATTTTTGCACGTTGTAGTCGGCGGCGTATGTTGCCTTTGACGATATAAAAATCAATTAATGGTGCAAAAACATTGAGCAGAAGAATTGCAAGCATTACGCCTTCGGGGTATGCGGGGTTTAAAACTCGCACCAAAATAGCAATGAATCCAATCAAAAAGCCGTACAGCCATTTTCCTGTTTCGGTTTGTGTTGCCGTTACTGGGTCTGTCGCCATGAAAACCGCACCAAATGCAAATCCGCCAAGCAAAAGATGCTCATAGGCTGGCAACGACATATAAAGGTTTGTGTCTGTTGCAAAGATGTTTAGCAAGCCACCCATGGTGATGCCGCCAACAAAAACCGAAAGCATGATTTTCCAGTTACCAATACCTGTGAAGAGCAAAATTCCTGCTCCGATAAGTATTGCAAGTGTAGAGGTTTCGCCGATTGAGCCGGGGACAAAGCCAAAAAACATATCGGCTACGGAATAATGTTGGTGCATTGCGTCGAGCATTTCTGGGCTTGTTGCGCTTGCTGCTTCGGCAAGTGGTGTTGCTCCGCTAAATCCATCGACAAGGCGTTCTGAGGTTTCAAAATCGGAAATCCAGATTTTATCGCCTGACATTTTCGAGGGATAAGCAAAAAACAAAAATGCTCTTGCTGTAAGTGCTGGGTTGAGGATATTCATGCCGGTACCACCGAAAACTTCTTTGCCGATAATCACCGCGAAAACTGTCGCAACGGCAACCATCCAAAGTGGCACATCGACTGGCACGATGAGCGGAATTAGCATTCCCGAAACAAGGAAGCCTTCGTTTACTTCGTGTCCACGAATTTGGGCAAATATAAACTCAACCGCTAAACCAGAAACATATGATACAATAACTATAGGCATAACTTTTAGAAAGCCATGCCAGAAATAGTCGATGAATCCACCTTCGAGCCCTGTTGCTGCAAAATGAAAATAGCCGACATTCCACATGCCGAATAAAAGTGCCGGAATGAGTGCAAAGACAACAACGCTCATTGCTCGTTTTGAGTCGTTTGCATCTCGAATATGCGCTCCTGTTTTTGTCGTTTTGTCAGGAACAAAAAGAAAAGTTTCAAAAGCTTCGAATGTGGATCCGAATTTTTCGAGTTTTCCTCCCTTCTCAAACGACGGTTTTATTTTATCAAGGTAATTTCTTAATCCTTTCATAGATTTGGAATTAGTCTTATTTATTATTGAAAGTAATTTTCTTATAAGTTAGGGGCGTAAAGAAAATTGACATTTTTTATAGTTGTTATCAGTCTGAATGTCAAGGTGATACGCTTCCATGTAAATTATACAATGTGCTTTTTGTACCAAACTGCTCAAAACGTATTGATGTTTATTATAACCTTATGTTTGTTTAGGTTGATACAGACTTGGTGTTAGCTCATTTCTTTTATCATCAAATCTAATCCTTGGCGAAGTATTTCTTGGGTTTCGATTTTCGATGTGCAAACAAAATCGCAAAGTGCAAAATCTTCTGGAATCACCTCATAGATACCAAGTTGCTCCATTGCATCTATGTCATCGACAAGAATTGCCTTGAGAAGATGGACAGGCAAAACATCTATCGGGACAACTTTTTCGTACTCGCCCGTCATGATAAATGCTCGCTCGCCTCCGTGATAATTTGCATCAATGGAGTATTTGCGTTTTGGTGTCAGCCACGAGAAGAACGAACGCGAAGTGCTGAATTTATTGAGACCGGGAAGTGCCCAGCCTAAAAATTCGTGTTTGTTTCCTTCTGGTATGATTGTTACTTGCGAGGAGTAAAAACTGAGAAAACCGCTTGCTTCGACTTTTGTTCCTGTCAGAACATTTCCGCTGATGTAGCGTGTTTCGGCATTTTCGGATTTCGATTTTGCAAACGTGTTTATCGTAGCACCAATTCTTGTGTTGAAATATTGTGGCGCGAGTGCTTCGTCGCCAGCCACAGCCACAACGCGCGAAGTATCAAACACTTGTGCAGAAAACAGCCGTCCAATGATAATTAAATCAAGAACATTTACTGTCCAAACCAAATCGCCTTTGTTAATCGGGGATAGGTGGTGGATTTGAACTCCAACATTTCCTGCCGGGTGTCGCCCAGAAACATTGTATTTACTGACATTATTTAGCTTAGAGACGCTCGAATTAGTGTCGCCAGATTGCAATCCTAACCAAACCTTTCCATTGGTTAGTTTTGTAAGTGCATCAATTGCCAGTTGAATTTCTGCTACGTTTTTTGACGCGATAAAATCGACACTTGCAGCAAGTGGTGCTGTGTCGAAACCCGAAATAAAAATATCGCGTGGCGTTGTGGCAGGGTCGGCAATTACATCATACGGACGTTGGCGCACGAATGGCCAAACACCTCCAGTAAGCATCTGTGTTTTGAGTTCTTCGCGATTGGCATCTTTGAGATTGATAGAGTCGAATTTTTCGTATTCTATTTTCTCATCAGCACGCACAACGATTTCTAAGATACGTCGTCTTTCGCCTCGCCTTATTTCCTCGATTGTGCCGCTAACAGGAGAACAAAACCGAATCAAAGGTTTGTACTTATCAATAAACAGGGTGCTTCCAGCCTTGACTTTTGCGCCAACTTTTACAGACAATTTTGGTGTTAGTCCGTGAAAATCAGTGGGTTTCAAGGCATAAAATTGCGATGCCTGACTATCGGATAGTTTTTTTTTGGCTACTCCTTTCAACGGAATATCCAATCCTTTTTTAATTTTGATAATCTTTGACATATTTTATTTTATTGTTATATATAAAATGCTTTATACTAGTTAAGAATTAAGAATTAAAATTGGCTACCGCCGGATAATATTCATGCTACAAAAATAATCGACACTTTTTCGAGTTATTATTAACCTGAATATAAGTACTCTTACAAAAGTTCTTACGCTTTTTATTAACCTAAGTTGTTAAT
>JAOZMU010000023.1 GCA_029934165.1 Bacteroidales bacterium | reverse complement strand
AAACGATTACCTGATGTTCACCCGAAGAAAGCGCGTGATACAAAGCCCGAATCCCTGTTTCAGTCTGCATTGCAACTGCGCCAAAGGTTTGCAGCAACATTTTTTCTGTTGCCTCATCGGTCTTCATTCCGCCCTCTTTCCAAAGCGGCCAGTTAACTGACAGGGTTTTCCCTTTGCGTTTTTCGGCTTTTACCAGATCATTGCGATATCCGGCATAAACGTCCATAAACGCGTTGGCGCATGCATAATCAGCCTGGCCTATGTTGCTGACAACCCCGGCAAGAGACGAAAATATGACAAAGAAATCGAGTTGCAGGTCCCTGGTCGCGATATCCAGGTTGGCCAGCCCCGCCACTTTCGGACCGAACACTTTCTCAAACTCCTCCGTTGTCTTTTTGACGATGAAGTTGTCCCGAATAATACCTGCCCCGTGGATAATGCCGTTCAATCCTCCGAAATCTGTTTCAATACTTTTTATCAAATCTCCGACATCCTCTTTTTGTGTGACATCACTCTGCCTGTATTTGACTCTCGCACCCGCGCGCTTCAGTTTATCAACATGAGTCTTTTTATCCGGGCTGATTAATCCCTTGTCAGAAAGGATCAGAACAGGATTTTTTACCTGCTGTGCAATCTCTTTTGCAAAAATAAGCCCCAGTCCTCCGCTGCCCCCGGTAATCAGATAAACTCCTTCATCTTTCCACGGGATCGCGGGTTTTTTCTGTAGCAGTCCGATTTCCTCGATATTTGCGACAAACCGCTTGCCGGCTTCGTATTTTATATGAATGTCGTGAGAACACTTGCCACTCTCTTCGAGTATAGCGTGAGCATGATCAGCACTGTCGGTTTCGATCAATTGCCCTGTAAACTTTGAATTCTCCGCATTTGCGGTTTTCAACAAACCCGCAAGTCCGGCAAATAAGCGTTGTTCATCTTCTTTGGGAGCGATTACGACCTGAAACAGAACCTTCCCTTCCGGCTTTGCCTTGAGAATTGTCTGAATCTCTTCAAACAACTGCAGGGCATACGCGGTAAACCGTTTGTCCGCATTTGTTTGTTTTCGACTTTCCTCTTTGGATTCCAATATGATCAGCTCAACGCCCTTTATCTTATCTTTGATATTTCTGAGCAGCATTTCATCTGGCTCACACAGGGCGACGAGATGTTTCTCATAATCAGACAGGGCGATTTCCATGTCTGCCGCCTGTTCTCGCCATGAAGGTCTGAGCATCAGGGTTCCTGCCAGCTCTGCATCGCTGCCCGGGGGCATTGAGGAAAACCCTTGGATTTTCGTACAGACTTTGCCGTTTTCATGGCACAGGTCAATATCAAGCTTTCTCACTTTATCTTCCGGCAGACTCCCGTTGCTGTATCTGACATAAGCCCACATTGAAGAAGTGCATCTGCCGAAAATTTCAACCCTCTCCAAAGCAAACGGCAATAAGGGGCGGATATTGCCGGCTCCGAGCATCAGACCTATGGGGGCCTGCAATGCCGAATCCGTCAGAGCCGGATGCAGGACAAACTGATCAGCAGTATCATAAACAGAAGCGGGAAGGGCCAATTTTGCCAAGGCTCGGGATTCTCCGACATATATCTTTTCTAATCCCCTGTGTCCCGGGCCATACTCCAGACCGACCTTTGCAAAAGATTCGTAGCATTCATCCGAACTCAGGCATCTCTGATTGCATTGGGCCCGCAGTGAGTCAATATCCAAAGCTGGAACTTTTTGGGCCATGTTTGCCAGAGCCGCCCTTCCCTGGCTGTGAACTGTGGGTTCGGAATCCTCCTGATCCGGCTGGGAATAAATCTGGTATGCGATCTCTCCGTTTTCCTCGGGAAACAGCCCGATATGCACACTGACCGGCTTGTCTTCTACGGCTATGGGTCTTGTCCAGACCACATTTCTGAGTAAAACCGTGTGATTATTTCCTGAAACGCCGGCGGCCTGCTCAACCCCGACCCTGGCCATCTCCAGATATGCGACCCCGGGCAGAATCTTTCTGCCCTGAACCAGATGATCGGTCAGGAAAAATTCCTGGCCCGTAAATGTCGAAGTGAAACGCTGTTCTGAAAAATCAGATGTATTCCTGTGCAACAGGGGATGCAGCTTAAATGGTGACGAGTCACGCGTGACGAGTGACAAGCTATCTGATTTCAAATATCCGCTGATCACCTGCTCCGGTATCCAATACCGCTCTTTTGCAAACGGATAGGTCGGCAGGCTGATACGCTTCGGCTTGACTGCGCCGTCATAAAATTTATTCCAGTCAAAAACCAGCCCTTTGACCCACAGACTGAGAAGCTTTGAATATTTGCCCTGTCTGATCCATTTATCAACTGCTTCCTGCAGATCTTCGTCAACCTCGAAAACCCTCAGGGTCTCTTTATCCCGTCTGACCTGCCCCCGATAAAAATCTTCCATATTATCCTGGCCTGCAATAAAGCATCTGAGTTTATCCCGAAGGTCTTCAACAGAGGTTACAACAGCAGCCAGCCGTTCCTCCATGGCTTCGCGTCCTGTCTGTAATGTGTAAGTAATATCCGACAGTGTAAAAGCATTTCCATCAGTTTCGGGCGTTACTTTTTCTCTTCCTTCCGGATAATATCGGGTCAGTATTGCCTTATACTCATCAATCAGATACTGTGCCAAAGTGCTTACAGAGGAATAGTCTGTAAAAATCTGTGAACTTATTTTCAGATCATACTTCTCATTAATCTGTTCTAAAAAGACTGTAAGATTCACAGTGTCAAATCCATACTCTGCCAGGTCTCCGTCAGCGTCAATATCATTTTCTTTTACCTTTACAATCTCGGAGGCAACGATTAACAAGTCTTTTTTAAGGCTTTCGGACAAAACTTCTTCACTGGGATCAGTGATCTGCCGGGATAAGGCCACGTTTTCCAGAAACGCTGCTATCCTTTGGGCATAAACCTTCAAGCGCTCCTCACTTTTGGCAGATAATACAAATATCTCCGGTTTATTAAGCGTTGTGTCTCTGTGCCTCTGTGCCATTGCCTCTTGTTCCACATATTCTTCGATGATCACATGAGCATTCGCACCGCCGGCTCCGAAACTGGACAACCCCGCAATCCTCGGATATTCCGTCTCATTCCCGTCGGTTGCGATTACCTTACGTTTCCAGTCAGTCAGTTCCTGCTGAACCATAAAAGGGGTTTTGGAAAAATTTATATTCGGATTTGATTCTCTGGCATGCAGACTCGGAACAATTTTTCTGTTTTTCATCTGCATCACTATTTTTGTAAGCCCTGCAATTCCAGCGGCAGCTTCCAGATGACCTATGTTCGATTTTGCAGAACCGATGGCACAAAACATCGTCTCATCAGTATCTTTTTTAAAAGCTTGGGTCAGCCCTGTGATTTCAATGGGGTCTCCGAGTTCGGTACCCGTGCCATGGGCCTCTATATAACTGATTTCTCTTGATTTGACACCTGCCTTGTCCATTACGCTTAGGATAAGTTCACTCTGGGCTGTGGGATTCGGAACAGTGTATCCTCTGGTCTTGCCCCCATGATTAATACCTGTGCCCCGAATCACAGCATAAATATTGTCCCGGTCTTCAACAGCTCTGGAAAGCCGTTTCAGCAGAACCGCGCCGACTCCTTCCCCGGGCAGGAATCCGTCCCCTCCCTTACCGAAACTTTTACATTTGCTGCCAGGTGTAAGCATCCGCATCGAACAAAGTCCGATATAAGACGAAGGATGAAGATACAGATTCACTCCGCCTGCGACAGCCATTTCACATTCTCCGCGATACAGATGCTCGCACGCTTCATGAACTGCCGTCAGAGAAGAAGAGCACATAGTGTCCACAGGCATGCTCGGTCCGTTAAGATCAAACAGATAAGAGACTCTGTTAGCCAGGGAACCGAACGATGTATGAGGATAAATTTTTTCACCCTGTTTCCATAAATCGGGCCCGTATAACTCAAACCCGGTTTTTGTAATTCCCGCAAACACTCCGATTCGGCCGTCAAACTTCTTTTTCAGATGCTTCTTTGTATATCCGGCATCCTCGAACACTTCCCAGCATATCTGTATGAACAGTCGTTCTTGGGGATCCATGTCCATGGCTTCCTTGGGCGAGATATTAAAAAACAGGGGATCGAAATCAGCAAATTTCTCAATAAATCCTCCCCATTTGCAGTAGCTTCTGCCCCGTGCCACTGCCTCATCAGGATCAGGATGAAAAAATCCTTCCAGAGACCAGCGTTCTTTTGGTATTTCTGTTATGCAGTTTTTGCCAACCTTCAGGTTCTTCCAGTATTCGTCAAGATTTCCGGCCTGAGGATAGCGCCCGGTTATTCCGATGATGGCAACGGGTTCATCTGCTGTGCTTTTCAGGGGACCGGCATATCCGAGTATGGTACTTCTCTTTCTTTCAGATGAGGTAAGTTTCGGAAATCCGTCTTCCGGATCCGACACATTATAAAAAATTTCCCGGGTTTGTTCATCAAGTCCGGTCCAACAGACACACTCCTGAGGATGCTCGGAAACAAAATATTCTGTCAACTCCCTCAATGTTCTGTATTCATAAAACAATGTTTTTGACACTTCTGTGAAGATACTGTCGAGCTTCTGATTGAACTGGGTAATCATAATCGAATCTATGCCGTAAGTTTCAAAAGGCTCGTCAGAATCAATATCCGGGATGGAGAGTTTTGTAATTTCTCCCAACAGCACCTTAAATCTGTGCAATGTTTTTTCACGAAGCAGTTCAGTATCCGCATGCCGGACCCGGGTCTTAACCCGATTATCAATTTTCGATCCGGCTCCTGACATATATTGCAGCACCAAAGGCAAATTCCCTTCGGTCACCATAACCCGGGGCTGATCTGAAGAAATTCCGTGATAAAACCCATGGAACCCTGTTTCTGTCCGCATCGGAATCATACTGGTGCGTTGCATCATCATCTTTTCAGTCTCTTCATCAACCCCCATTCCGCCGTCTTTCCAAAGGGGCCAATTTACGGACAGGGTTTTTCCCTTGCGTTTTCCTGCTTTTACCAGCTCGCTGCGATATCCGGCATAAGCATCCATGAAGGCGTTGGCGCATGCATAGTCTGCCTGGCCTGCATTGCCCATGGCCCCCGCAAAAGAGGAAAATATGACAAAGAAATCCGGATGCAGATCCTTGACAGCATCATCCAGGTTGATCAATCCGGCCGCTTTCGGACCAAGTACCTTCTCAAACTCCTCCTTTGTCTTTCTGATGATGAAATTATCACTGATAACACCCGCGGCGTGTATAATTCCGTTTATGCCTCCGAACTCTTTCCGAATGGTTTCTATCAGGTTTCTGACATCTTCTTTCCGGGTGACATCGGCCTGTCTGTATCTGACATCCGCGCCCGCGCGCCTCAGTTCTCCGAGACGGCCCCTTTTATCTTCATCAGGTTCGGAGCGTCCTGTAAGGATCAGAACAGGATTTCTTACCTGGTCTGCGATTTCTTTTGCAAAGATAAGCCCCAGCCCTCCGGCCCCCCCGGTAATCAGATAAACGCCCCTGTCTTTCCATGGAATCCCAGGTTTTCCACCCGACAGTTCCGTTTCTTCAAAGCCTGCGACCAGTCGCCTGCCCGCCTCATATTTTATATGGCTGTCCTCGGGACACATGCTGTTCTCTTCGAGTCGTATGTCTGGCCGATCCTTTTCGCTTATTTCGATTAACTGACCTGCAAACCTGGGATTCTCCAGATGCGCTGTTTTCAGCAGTCCCGAAAGTCCGGCAGATAAACGCTGATCTCCTTTGGCAGAGATCACCACCTGGAACAGCACCTTCCCTCCGGGTTTTGCCCTGAGAACGGCCCGGATCTCTTCAAACAGCCTCAGGGCCTGGGTGGAAAACCGTTTGTATGTATCTGTCTCATTTTGGTTTTCCTCCCGGGATGCCAATATCACAACCCCCGCGTCTTTTATCTTCCCTCTGATATTTCTGAGCAGAGCCTCATCCGGTCCGCACAGCGCGACAATATGCTTCTCATAATCATGCTGAACGACTTCCGCTTTCACGGTTTTTTCTCTCCAGCAAGGTCTGAACATCAGGATGCCTGTCTGCGCTGCCTTGCCTTCCTCAATCGGACTGAACCGCTGCTCCGAAAGATAAGCGGTATCCCGATGAAGCAGGGGTTCCGGCTTTGCCACATATTCGTCCCCTGATCCCTGATGCCTGCCCCCTGATGCCTCAACCCGGTAACACTCTTTTGCAAACGGATATGTGGGCAGGCTGACACGCCCCGGCTTCACTTTGCCGTCATAAAGCCTGTTCCAGTCAAAAACCAGCCCTTTGACCCACAGATCGGAAATCTTGGAATATTTTCCTTTGGCAATCCACGCGCCGATCATATTCCGCATATCTTCATCAGCCTCATAGACAGCCAGGGTATCTCTGTTCCGTTTCACTTTTCCGCGATACAAATCTTCTATATTATTCTGGCCTGCGATAAAACTTTTCAGTTTATCCCGAAGTTCTTCGGCTGAGTTTGCAATCACAGCCAGCCTTTCTTCCATGGCTTCCCGCCCGATCTGCGATGTGTACGCGATATCGGAAAGACTGATATCATCATCGGTGCCGGAAACCTGACCCGTGTTTTCCAAAAAGTCTGCCATCCTTTTGGCATAAGTCTTTAGTCGCTCCTCATTCTTGGCGGAAAGCACGAATATCTTCGGCTCATCCGGCCTTGCTCCCTGATCCCGGGCTGTCACCTGACCCGCGGAACGGTACTCCTCAATCACGAGATGTGCATTGGTCCCGCTGAATCCGAAGGAACTCACGGCCGCACGCCGGGGGATTCCCTGGTCCGTTTTCCATGGCTGCAATTCGGTGCTGATATAAAAAGGGCTGTTATCCAGGGAGATATGTTCGTTCAGGGTCTCGAAATTGATCGTGGGAGGCAACATTCTGTGTCTGAGGGATAGCAGCACTTTGATGACTCCCGTAACTCCTGCCGCCGCGAGCAGATGACCGATGTTGCTTTTGACAGATCCCAGGGCACAGTAATTCTTCCTGTCGGTATATGCTCCGAATGACTCGGTCAGTGCCTCAACCTCTATGGGATCGCCCAGTTTCGTGGCTGTTCCGTGGGCTTCCAACAGCGAGATCGTCTCAGGACTTATTCCGATTTTCTCATACACCTCTTTTTCAAGACGGACCTGGGAATCCTGGTTGGGAGCGGTGATGCCGTTGGTTCTGCCGTCCTGGTTCACTCCCCAGCCGCGGATAATGCCGTGAATGAGGTCTCCGTCTTTTTCGGCATCCTCCAGGCGTTTCAGCAGAATGACCCCGGCTCCTTCGCCAATTACGAAGCCGTTGGCACGGTTGTCAAAAGTGAAACACCGGCCATCCTTTGACAGCATTCCGGCCTTGCTGGTCATTATATGCATGGCAGGGCCGCTCAGTATGCAGACACCTCCTGCCAGTGCCAGATCACTGTCCCCCAGGACAAGACTGTTGCATGCCTCCGCAATTGCCACCAGTGAGGATGAGCAGGCTGTGTCAACTGACAGACAGGGGCCCCGCAGGTTCAGAAAATAGGCGATGCGCGCACTCAGGATTGACGAACTTCTTCCCATGAAACTGTGGGCACTGTGATCCGCATTGTCCGATCCGTAGTCACCCGCACTGCAACCGGCAAACACGCCACATCTGCTGCCGGACAGGGCCTCAGGTGAATATCCGGCATCTTCCAGACATGCATGACTCTGTTCCAGGAACAGGCGTTGCTGAGGATCCGTCAGTTTCGCCTCCCGGGGGGACATGTTGAAAAATAGCGGATCAAACAGATCCGGCCCGTCCACGGCACCTATATGCCTGCAATAGGATTTGCCGGGAGCCCGGGGATCCTCATCATAGTATTTCCCCATGTCCCAGCGGTCTTCGGGAACCTCAATGACACAATCCTTCTTGTTTCTGATAACATTCCAGAATTCGGCAGCATTCTCTGATTTCGGGAATTTTCCGCTCAGTCCGATAACGGCGATGGAAGGAAGTTCTCCGTGTCTTTTTCCCGGGGTCCGGTTTTCGTAATCCTGCCGTATCCTCTGACGTGACGGATGCGGAGAGAGTACGGATCGGATTTTCCGGGTCGGAGTCAGGGGACTGTCCCCGGTCGCTCCCGAGGGTAACAAGACGCTCTCTTTCGTACTCCGATCCCGGAACAGCCCCTGTTTCAGACCTTCGTTCATCACATATTCGGAAAACCTGCGAATCGTCGGATAATTATACAGTTTGGCCGCGGGAATCGGAAACCCGTATTCCCCGCTGATCTTTCTCATGTATGTCACTCCGATGACCGAATCCAGCCCCATATTGACAAATTCCGTGTCATCATCTATCTCCCCGGGCTTCGTAAGGAGCTCCTCGGCCAGCATCCGCCGCAATTTTTCCCGAATATCTTTCATAAGATCGGCAGAAAAAATTACATTTGTTTCCGTATCACCTGACCGCGGTAACGACAGTGACGGCTCTGTCTCTCCCGTGATCTGCTCCCGAAACAGCCCCTGTTTCCGGCCTTCATTCATCACATATTCGGAAAATCTGCGGATCGTCGGATAATTATAGACCTTGGCCGCGGGAATCGGAAAGCCGTATTCCTCGCTGATCTTTCTCATGTATGTCACTCCGATGACCGAATCCAGCCCCATATTCACAAATTCGGTGTCATCATCGATCTCTCCGGGCTTCGTAAGGAGCTCCTCGGCCAGCATCAGCCGCAATTTTTCCCGAATATCTTTCATAAGATCGGCCGAAAAAATCGCGGTTGTCTCCATATCACCTGACCGGGGTGACGGATGCGGAGAGAACCGCGACAATTCAACAGAATCATCTGCGTTCGTCATTCCCTGATTGTATTCCTGCTGAATTCTTTCCAACACACGTTTGTTACCGACAAAGGTCTTTTCATGCATCAGCAGTTCCTGTTCACAGACCGCTTCAATCTGATCGCGTATTTTCCGAACATGATGCTGTTTTGCCCGAATCAGCTCTTCCAGTTCAGCCTCGGCCAATTGTCCGGCCACGCGCATCGCGCAGGGAAGAACTTTTTCCCGTGCCAACACGGGATACAGTATGCCCCGCGCCCGGAGATCGCTTCCTTTGTATTCATTGGCGGTAAACAGAATTTCGCGTCCCAGATCCTCGCCAAACCGCTCCGGGAAGATCAGGGTCGCGCCTGCTCCCGGAGTGAAACCGTAGCGCATGTAATTGCTGACATAGACACTCTCCTCGCTGAATATCACAAAATCACAGAACATTCCCATGGCCCAACCCGCGCCGATGGCGTGCCCCTGCATTGCCGCAATTACCGGAACAGGACATTCCAAAGGAAGGCTGTATGTTTTTCTGTCCGTAAATCTACTTTTTCCCTCATAAATGCTGAACAGTCCCTCCCTGGTTCCTCCGCAGGCAAAATAATTGTCATAACCTGTCAGAACCACAGCTTTGCATCTGTCATTTTCTCTGACATGGTCAAAAACTCTGACCATGCCTTCTTCAAAATCTTCCGAAAATGTGTTCCTGTTTTCCCTGTCACACATCCTCACCAGCAGGACACCGTCAGGGTATTGCCTCAGCGTCATGACATCCGATTCAATATCCACTTCAGTGAAAGGACCGCAACTTTCAGGTGAACGCTCTCCGTGCGGCAGATCTCTGTATGATAAAATATCTGTGACGGACTGTTGCAACGAATCCGTGTGTTTGGAAGGTTGCCCGTCGTAAGGACACACATTCCCTGGATCTCCGCTGAAAACAGATTTCACACTTTGGCACAGATGCTGTTTCAGAAGACGGAGGGCCGGCTTTTCTTTCCGAATCAGGGAATTCAGGAGAGCTTCCGCGGTCGCGGTAATATCCGATTCCGGCACCACCCGCACAGCCATTCCCCTGACTTCCAGTTCCCTGCCTGTGCAATCCGACCCGTTATTCACCCATTCCGCCGCGAGCCCGGGGCCGAATCTGCATGAAAGCAGGACTGTCTGCTGTTCCCTGTTCAGAATTCTTTCCGGTTCCTCCGGACGATAACGATACCGGCTCTCCCGGCCGAGAATCATGATGTCGCTGAACAGCCCGGCCAGAATCCCCGATGTGTCCGTCATACCTTTTGTCACAGCGATCACAGGAACTTCGCAGTCCAGAAGAGCATGGCAGATTTCCGATGCCGTATCCGCGGATTCCGGGGAGAGGAACCCGAACTCCGAAGCATTGAGCAACACTGCGGAGGCATCCCGGTCCTCCCCGATGATTTGAAAGCTTTTTCTGATTCCCTGACGGATATCTTCCGGAGTGTTTTCCCCGGCACGGCATCCGATGTGATATACTCCCTGTTCGTAGCGGTACAGGGAAACGGCTGTCAGGAGGGAAGTCGCATGATCCGCAGACAGGGTCATGATTTCCGACGGTGCGGGCAGAACCAGTGATGCCGGCTTTTTCAGATGATCTGTGTCTTTCTTTTCAAATGATACCGGATCAGCCAGGGAAATTCCCCCTGTCCGATTTGTTCTGTCAGCATCCGCTACATGCCTGTCTCCGCTCAGTGCGCGCTTTTCTCTCTCATCATATAATGAAATATGACGGGGAACGGCGTTCAGACGGAACGCGGTTTCTGTTCCTGTCTTGTCCGGGATATCCGGAATATGCTTATCTGGAATATCCGGAACACTGACACCGGAGTCCCCGGAATAACAGATCCCCGTCATCCGCACACAGACTCTGCCGTTCTCATCGCACAGATCAATGTCGGTTTTTCCTGTCCCGTCTTCGGTCAGACTTCCTTTGGCGTGCCTGACAACAGCCCACACCGGAGAGATGCATCTGCCGAAAATTCCGATTTCCTCCAAAGCATACGGAAAGAGAAGTCTGGACACGCCGGCCCCGGTCATCAGACTGGCTGATGCCTGCAATGCCGAATCGGCCAGAATCGGATGCAGGACAAACTGATCGGTCGTATCCGAAACAGAGGCGGGAAGAGCCAGCTTTGCGAGAGCCTGATCTTCTCCGAGATATATCTCTCCGATTTCTCCGTATCCGTATTCATCCTGTACCGGTCGGTTCTCATTGCATTCGGCCTTCAGAGTTCTGATATCCAGATCAGGGACCCGGGTCCCCGTAAGCGGTACGGCAGTTCCCTGACTGTGAACCACAGGTACGGCATTCTCTCGGCCGGCCTGGGAGTATATCTCATAGACAATTTTCCCGTTCTCCTCTGGAAACAGACAGATGTGCAGTCGGACCGGATCATCACTGACCACAAACGGTTCTGCCCACACCACATTTTTCAACCGTATTTCCCAGGAGCCGTTCCCGGCAGCCCGCTCAACCGCGGCACGGGCCATTTCAAGATATGCCATGCCCGGCAGAATCCGCTCGCCCTTTATGACATGATCGGCCATGAAGAACTCCTCACCTGTGAAGGTCGAGGTGAACCGCTGCTCCGAGAGATCCGAAGTGTTCTCATGCAGCAGGGGATGGAGCATGCATGCCTGTCTCTGATCCCTGACACCCCTGGCACCTGCCCGATCCGGTTCCGCTATCCAGCAGCGCTCCCTTGCAAACGGATAGGTCGGTGCGGGGATACGTCGGGGTCGCCCGGAGGGATAAAGCGAGTGCCAGTCAATCTCCGCTCCCGAAACCCAGAGCCGGGCAATTTTTCCGGGATTCCCTTCCTCCGTGATCATTCTCAGAAAAGCCCTTCCCGCCTCACCCTCTGTCAGAAGCCCGGACAGAACTTCCGTATTTCTGACGGTTCCCTGATAAAACTCTTTTATGTCCTTTTCACCCCGGACGTATTCTGTCAGTCTCTTCCTCAGCTCTTCCGGAGAGCTGACCACAGCCGCCAACCTGTATTCCATGGGTTTTCGGCCTGTCTGAAAGGTGTATGTCAGATCCGCCGGAGAGATATTTTCTGACTCTCTGTTCAGAAATCCCGCTATTTTATTCGCATAAGCCCGGAGTCTCTCCTCATTCATGGCTGACAGGACAAAAATCCGGGGTTCCTCTTTCTCCGGATCGGCCGGTTTCCTTTCGGGAGCCTCTCCCACGATCACATGGACATTCGTGCCTGTCATTCCGAACGAACTGATGCCTGCCAGACGAGGCTCCACGTCCCAGGGGGTCGGTATGGTGGGAACGGTCAGGGAATATTCATCCCAGGGAATGCGGGGATTCGGTTCTGTGAAATGGAGAGAAGGAGGAATCTCTCCGTACCGGAGCGAAAGCACGACTTTGATGAGCGAGGCGATGCCTGCCGCGGATTTCAGGTGCCCCATATTGGTTTTGACTGATCCCATGACCAGCGGGGTTTTCCGATTCCGTGCCAGCACATTTCCCGATGAGACCACCTCAATGGGATCACCCAGAGAGGTTCCGGTTCCGTGGGCCTCCAGATAGCCGATATCTCCGGGGGCCGCGCCTGCGTTCTCCAAAGCCTTGCGGATCAGGGCCTCCTGGGCCGGTCCGCTGGGTACCGTCAGCCCCTCACTCGTACCGTCGTGATTGACAGCGGATCCCCGTATCACGGCAAGAATGTTGTCTCCGTCTCTGACCGCGTCCGACAGGCGTTTCAGAACCGCGACACCGCATCCCTCGCCCTGGGCGAATCCGTCTGCCTTGGCATCGAACACCTTGCAACGGCCGTCAGGTGCGAGGACCCGCATCCGGCAAAGCCCTATGGTCTCTTCCGGGGAGAGAGTCAGACTCACGCCTCCGGCAAGGGCCAGATCGCACTCCCCTCCGCGCAGGGACTGGCAGGCCAGATGCGCGACCAGCAACGAGGATGAACAGGATGTGTCCAACTGGACCGAGGGTCCCCGGATGCCCAGGAAATATGACAGGCGCCCTGCGGACAGGCCGCGCAGGTGTCCCAGCATACGGTACGCGTCAATCTGCTCCGCATCACTCCGGTACAGACGTGCTGCCGGATAATCGTCCCAGAACACACTGACAAACACGCCGGTATCCGTGCCTTTTATCCGGTCGGCTGCCAGTCCAGCATTTTCCAGGGCTTCCCAGCACACTTCCAGAAGGATGCGCTGCTGGGGATCAATGCTTGCTGCTTCCCTGGGAGATATTCCGAAAAACCGGGGATCGAATTCATCGGCCCCGTCCAGGAAGCTGCCGGTGCGCACATATATCCTGCCCGGGGCATCCGGATCCGGATCGTAATATTTCCCGATATCCCAGCGGGAACTCGGAATCTCCGTGACCGTGTCTTTTCCGTTACGGAGAATGTCCCAGAACTTTTCCGGCGTGTCCGCACCCCCGGGAAAACGGCATCCGATCCCGATGATCGCGACCGGTTCCGGAGGCTCTGTCCCGGAAGACCGGGGAATCCATGCTGAGGAATGTGTATCTGTCTCCTGGATATCTGATTTCTCTCCGGATACAGGTTCCGCCGATTCAGAGGAAGAAGGTGTATCTGTCTCCGGGGCATGAGATTTTTCTCCGGATACAGGTTCCGCCGGCTCGGGGGAAGTGACCGGTATGTCCGATTCCTCATACCGGGCTTCCTGTCCGGCAGGCACATCCTCTTCCGAGGGAATCACTCCGGTATCCGACTGTTTTTGCCGGACAAAATCAGCCAGTGCCCGGACCGAACTCAGATTTTCCGGGACAATATCTCCGGGGCCGAAGCCGATGCCGTATGTGCTTTCCACATGGGACACCAGGTTCATCAGATGGACCGATGCCAGCAGACCCCCGGCAATGAGATCTGTGTCATCACTGAACCCTTTGGGTTCTTCCCCTCTGAGATACTGGGTGACAATATGGTGACGGAGTTCCTGTTCCGTATTCATCTTCACACATCCTTTTCTTATTCTTACTCTTACTCCGATTCCGAGGCATTGCGGATCAGTTTTCGCCGGAGAAGGCATTGTTCCCGGCAAATTTTCTGTCCCTCTTCCGCCTGACAGCTTGGCTTTCGGCCAGGGATTTTTTTCTCAGAATCAGACTGTTTTTCATTTGCGAAACCGTGATAATGTCCGGCAGACGCTAAAGCAACTTTGCAGGGGTACCGCTGAAAACTGTCACTCAGGGCAGATTCCGGACCGAACTTATGAAAGTTTCAAAGGGTTACGGATCAGTTTCCCGGAAGCTGTTCTTGCCAGAGTGTCAACAAATATATATTGTTCGGGAATTTTATATACAGCGAGATGTCGGGAACAAAAAACATTCAGTTCTTCTTGGGAAGGCCGGGAAGCGTTCTCCTTTATAACCAGATGAGCATGAGGGACTTCTCCTCGCCGTGTGTCCCCACATCCGAACACGCAGGCTTCTCTGACAGCAGGATGCAGTTCCAGCACAGCCTCGGCTTCCTGGGGAAAAAATTTCATACCTCCCACACTGATCATCTCTTTGGATCGCCCGCGAATATAAAGGTATCCCTCGTCATCAACATACCCCAGATCACCGCTGGAAAACCACCCTCCGTTTTTTTCCAGAATCTGCTCCCTGACAGTCCAAGGTTCATAGTAGGCATCCAGCAGACCGACCCCGCGTATGAATATCTCCTGCAAATCATTTGCCCCGGCAAATTTTTTGGTACGCATTTCATAATCAGGAAGAAGACGGCCCACAGACCCTTTCTTTTCCAAGGGGTTGCCAACGTTGATAAAAGGAAGCCCGATTTCAATAATGCCGTAGGTTTCATTCAGCGGTTTTCCGAAACAGTTGTAAAAGGTATCTGCCACTTCGCTGCGGAGTGTTGTGGTGGTGGCAATTGCAAAACGCAAATCCGGAAGGGACTCGGTTCCGCGAGCATGAGTCATCAGCTCATAATGGGTGGGCGCAGCGTAAAGAATGGTTGCTTTATGATCCGAGGCCGCTTTGATAACTGTGGAACCAAAGTAGTTTTTACACAAAATTATTGTAGCGCCGAAAGAGAGATAAGCGACAATGGATACAGCAAAATGATAAGCCATTGAAAGCATCCAGACGATACGGTCATCGGGACCGATTTGCAGAGCTTTGTTTGCCGCATGAATTCGCTCATAAATAGTTTCATGGGACAGGACCACCCCTTTGGCATCACCTGTGGTGCCTGAAGTAAAGCGGATAAAAGCGGAATTTATATCTGCAAAACCGTCAGGGTGTTCACGAAAGCGTTCGACCGGTATGAAAACTTTTCCTTCTGTGAAAACCAGGGGATCCGATTTTTGTAAAGGTAAGGCAATTGAAGAACTCAAAATTCAATATTATCAGGCATATTCTGTAAAT